>NZ_JADBGB010000001.1:600000-830000 GCF_015220045.1 Marivivens aquimaris
AGCTGCCGAGACCTTGGCCACGCTGATCGACGAACATGGCTTTGACGCCGCCTCGGTCGCTACAGCTCTCGATGGTGTCTTCGTTCCTCGTCCACTGCGGTCGAAAACTCCACTGCACCGCGGGGCAAAGGTCGAAGTTCTATCTCCGATGCAGGGGGGCTGACGGATGTTCTACGGAACCGAATTGAACAGCCGCTTGATGCTGGGGACGGCGCAATATCCGTCGCCTCAAATCCTTCGCGATGCAATCACCGCTTCTGGAACCGAGGTTATTACGGTTTCCCTGCGACGCGAAGGGCAGGGCGGCGAGGCTTTTCGCGAAATCCTGCGGGAAAGCGGCTGCCGCATTCTGCCCAATACCGCCGGATGCCACAGCGTCCGCGAGGCTGTCACCACCGCGCAGATGGCGCGCGAACTCTTTGGCACATCATGGATTAAACTCGAGGTGATCGGCCACGCCGACACGTTGCAGCCCGATCCGTTCGCCTTGGTCGAGGCTGCGCGTATCCTTTGCGCCGATGGCTTCGAGGTGTTTCCCTACACGACCGAAGACCTCATCGTCGGCGAGCGCCTGCTGGAGGCAGGGTGCCGCGTATTGATGCCGTGGGGCGCACCGATCGGATCGGGGCAGGGGCTGCGCAACATCGAAGGGTTGCGCACGATGCGCACCCATTTCGCGGGCGTTCCTCTGGTGATCGACGCAGGCATCGGCGCGCCGTCGCAGGCGATGGCGGCGATGGAGATGGGCTTTGATGCGGTGCTTCTGAACACCGCCGTGGCCAAGGCGCTCGATCCCGTCGCGATGGCACGGGCCTTTGGTCAAGCCGTCACCGCAGGGCGTGCGGCGTACACTGCGGGCCTGATGCCGCGGCGCGACATGGCTGCCGCATCGACCCCGATTTTCGGACAGGCGGTGCTGGCATGACGGCGCTCGACCCGTTTTACCTGATCGTCGACGATGCCGACTTGCTGGAGCGGTTGGTGCCGCTGGGCGTCCGGCTCGTGCAACTGCGGATCAAGGACCGCCCCGAAGATGCTATCCGCGACCAGATCAAGCGGGCGCAGGTCTGCTGCGCGGCGCATGGCGCACAGCTTGTCGTTAATGACTACTGGCAGCTTGCGATTGAGCTGAATTGCGATTTCGTCCATCTTGGCCAAGAGGACATGGATACGGCGGACTTTGATGCTCTGCGACGGGCCGAGGTCCGTTTCGGCCTGTCGACCCATGACGAAGTCGAGCTTGCCCGTGCGCTGGGCCAAAAGCCCGCCTATGTCGCGCTCGGACCTGTCTATCCGACTTTACTCAAACAGATGAAATGGGGGCCGCAGGGGCTGGACCGTGTGCGGCAATGGCGTCAGCTCGCGGGCTCCGTTCCGCTGGTTGGGATCGGAGGGCTGGTGCCGGAACGCTTGCCAAACCTCTTCGCCGCAGGCGCCGACAGCGCGGCGGTCGTGACGGATATCAAGATGGCTGAAGACCCAGAAGCGCGCTGCCGTGAGTGGATCGCGGTCACGCGGGAGTATTGCAAATGAACCGCTACATCCGGCAAAGCTGCCTGCCCGGAGTCGGCGACGATGGTCAGGCAAAGCTGGCGCGCGCGCACGTTCTGGTCGCGGGGGCAGGCGGACTCGGGTCAACGCTGCTGCCGTTGTTGGTAGGTGCGGGCGTGGGGCAGATCACGGTTTACGACCCCGACGTGGTGGAGGTGCACAACCTGCATCGCCAAACACTTTATCGCATGAGCGATGTAGGCCAACCCAAGGTGCTTTGCGCCGCGCAGCACCTACGGGCGCTGAACCCCGATTGCAGTGTGACGGCGGTGGTCGCGAGGCTCAATCCCGAAACGGCACAGTCCGAGATTGCAAGCGCCAATCTGGTCATCGACGCGGCCGACAACTTCGCGGTGAGCTACGCGCTCTCGGATCTTTGCCTTGCGACCGCAAAGCCTTTGGTCAGCGCGTCCGTCATTGGTCGACAGGGGTATGCAGGCGGGTTTTGCGGCGGCACGCCCAGCCTACGTGCGGTCTTTCCCGACCTGCCGCCGACCGCGGGCAATTGTTCCAGCGCGGGGGTCATGGGGCCAGCCGTCGCGACGCTCGGGGCAATGCAGGCGCAAATGGCGCTTTCGATCCTGCTCGGGCATGAGCCATCGCCGCTCGGGTCGATCATGTCGGTCGACTTTTCAAACTGGCGCACCTCGCAGTTTCGCTTTGACGGGGCGCCGGAGCCTGAGGCGGTATGTCCAAGCATCATTTCGCGCGCTGCGGTCGGTGGTACGGATATCCTTGTCGATTTGCGGAGGGAAAGCGTGCCTGACCCGCAGAGCCTCTCGCTCCGCTCCGATCAGCGGATCGTCTTTGTCTGCGCGAGCGGCTTGCGGGCATGGCGTGCCGCACGGATATTCAATGACGCTGGGCACAGCCAAGTTGCAATCTGCGCGGAAGGAGAGTGATGCCTCGGGTTCTTTTCATCGGCGGCACGGATTCCAGCGGGGGGGCGGGGCTTGCCCGCGACATTGCAACAGCCGCGCAGATGGGAGCGGAGGCGTGCCTCGCCGTCACGGCGGTGACGGCCCAGACGGATGACGCCGTACACTCTGTTCGGCTGATGTCATGCGGTGATGTGGCGCTTCAGGTCAAAGCGGCGGGAGAGGTCGGTGCGGTAAAGGTCGGGATGCTGGGCGCCGCAGCAGTTGTCTCAGCCGTCGCTACGGCGCTGCCCTCGGTGCCATTGGTCCTCGATCCCGTGCTCGCGTCGAGTTCGGGAACTGCGCTGCTTGATGAGGACGGCGTGGACACATTGATCGCGGAGCTTTTGCCCCGCACGACGCTGCTGACGCCGAACCTGCCGGAACTCGGGATGTTAGCCGCCCGTCTTGGTTTCGACGAGAATACTGAGGAGGCCGAACGTGTCCGCGTTCTAATCATGCGCGGTTGCGGCGCGATTCTTGTGAAGGGCGGTCACGCAGAGGACGACGCCTTTTGCGAAGACAGGCTGCATCTGCCGAGCGGCGAGATCATGAAGTTTCGCGGCCCACGGTTTGGCTTCCCAATGCGCGGTACCGGATGCCAACTCGCCAGCGCGATCGCGGTCGGGCTGGCTGAGGGTGCTGACCTTGGCACGGCCGTGCAAGACGCCCGTGCTCAGGTCGAGATGCGGTTCCGGATGCGTGAGCGGTCGCTTAATGCGCGCGTTTGAACGCGGCGGTCGCCACGCCCATTGCGACCAAGGCTCCACCGCCCAGACATGAGAACCACGCCAGAACCGACGGGCGGGCCACCTTTGCCCGCAATTTGTCCGCCAAGAGCGCATAAGCCAGCGCATTGATGGCGGCTAGTCCAACGAAGGTCACGACGAGGATAGTGAACTGCGGCAGCAGGGGCGCGTCCAGGACGACGAATTGCGGCACGAACGCGATGAAGAACACGATGGATTTCGGGTTAAGCGCCGTCACTGCGGCGGCATGGCCGAACACGCTCCGCGCGCTGGTTTGCGACACCCGCTCCAGATCGCCGAGTGAGGCTGTCGATGCGCTTCGGAACAGTTTGACGCCAAGGAAAACAAGGTAAACCGCGCCGATCCACTTCAGGGCGGTAAACAAAGTCGCCGAGGCAAGGACCAGCGCCCCCAAACCGGCGAGCGACGCGGACATGGCGATGAAGTCACCCAGAGCAACGCCGCCCACGGTCGCAAGGGCGACCCGTTTGCCTTGGCTGATGGCGTAGCTGAGAACGAGCAGGACGGTCGGTCCCGGAATGAGCAAGAGCGCTGTGGAGGCCGCGACGAAAGCCAGCCAAATCTGAAAATCCATGAATACACCTTTCCAACTATAAGTTGAGCCAGCCATAGGGGCGGAAAGCTGTAAAGGGGTGAATTCGTGTTCAGGAGAACATGATGGAGCAGCACCCATGGGGGGCGGACCTCCGCAAAACGCCTCTTCGCCCATTTACCTGACTATTTTGGTATGCTATTTGCCGCCCTGTCGAGTCGCCATCCAGACCTCCTCGGTCAAGACAGCCTGTTTTCGACACAGTCAAACGCTGCAAAATAAACCGAGGGACATATGCGCAATCTGCGACAGCAGCCGCTCGCGGCTCAACACGGCTTTTCCGTACCGACCACTTCACTCTTGGGTGCTTCGCTGACCGCGATGGCATTTGCCACCGGCGCGATGGCGCAGGACACCGATACCACGATAATGCTTCCGACCGTCGAGGTCGAAACCACTCAGGTCCAGCCCGCACAACAGAGCGTTCCGGCTGCCGCGCCGCGCCGTACTGCTGCGCCCGCCGCGCCGCAGGTTTGCACGCCCGAACTGGCGGGAACGCCGGTTTGCGCAGCGCAGGAAGCCGCAGAGGCAGCCGCTGCCGCCGAAGCCGCTGCCGTTGCTGCCGCCGAAGCGAAAGCTCGCGCGGGCACCAATCCCAATGCCGACCCAGATGCGCCGTTCCGCGCCGAGACGCTGACCAACTCGCGCCTGCCGGGGCCGGTTCTGGACACGCCGCGCACCGTCACAGCGATCACGCAGGAAACGATCGAGACGACAGGCACCACCGCTATCCGAGAACTGGCCCGTAGTACGCCGGGCATTTCGCTGGGCTTCGGTGAGGGTGGCAGCTCGTTCGGGGACAACATCTATATTCGTGGTTTCAAGGCCAACAACGACATCTACGTCGACGGCGTGCGTGATCCGGGTATCTCGGTCCACGAGACCTTCAACACAGAGCAGGTCGAAGTCGTCAAAGGTCCGGCCGGTTCGGTCGGCGGACGGGGCACCACTGGCGGTGCGCTGAACATCGCAACGAAAAAGCCGCAGGACGTTGATTTCACCGAGCTTGCGACCACCGTCACCGATGCGGGCACCACCCGCCAGACGGTCGACACGAACTGGGCGGTCAGCGACGACCTTCAGGTCCGCGTCAACGGTATGATCCAGAACGGCGAAGTCGCGGGGCGCGAGAGCCTCATCGACGACCGCCGCGGTCTTTCGGCTGCGCTGCGTTACCAAGCCGCGCCGAACGTGACGGTTGAAGCGGACTACACCCACACGGAAATCGAACAGACGCCGGATTGGGGCGTTCCCTATATCGCTGATGGCGACGAGACCGACGGCATCGACATCCCGAACGGCCCCGTGACCGAATTCGGCGTCGACCGTGACACATTCTACGGCGTTGCGGGACGGGATTATCAGGAAACAACGCAAGACGTCGCGACCGCGCGTGTCATTTGGGACATCTCGCCCGACATGACGCTGACCAACACGCTGCGTGGGTCGACCTCGATCAACGATTACGTGCTGACCGCACCGAGCAGCGTTTCGGACAACGGCTCGACCGATCCAAACGACTGGACCGTCGGTCTGAGCTTCAAGAGCCGCTATCAGGAGACGGATGTCCTCTCCAACGAAACCGAGCTGGCGGGCAAGGCCGAGGCCTTCGGTCTATCGCATAATTACATCCTCGGCGTTAGCATTTCGCAGGAAGACGTGCGTTCGACATCCTATGCCAACCTGCAATCGGAGGACTACCAGCCGCCCGCAGGTCAGAACGGTTGTACAGTAAGTGTGGTCGATCCCGATCCGACCGACTGCTGGGGCGGCGAAACGCCGACGCGCGGTGACAGCTTCACCACGACCGAGGTGCGCACTACGTCCGTCTATGCGCTCGACACCGTGGATATCACCGACAAAGTCAGCGTGACCGCCGGTCTGCGGGTCGACAACTACTCCATCTCGCGTTCGGGCGTTGGCTGGACGGGCGATGCCTACGACTATGCCCGTGAAGACACGATGGTGAACGGCAACCTTTCTGCCAACTACAAGCCGCGGGAAAACGTCACCTTCTACGGCGCTTACTCGACCTCGACCAACCCGATGGGGCAGGAGATCGCAGCGGGTGGCGGCTACTATGGCGGTCTGGACGAAGGCGGCATGGCGCTCGCTCCCGAGCAGAACACCTCGCTCGAATTCGGCGCGAAGTACGAGTATCAGGACGATCTGCTTCTGACCGCTGCACTGTTCCGCACGACCAAGGACAATGCCCGCGAAGACATCGGCCCGCGCGGCGCTTCGGTCACCTATGACACGCTGGAATACATGGTGCAGGGTGTCGAACTTGGCGTGAGCGGCAAGCTTAACGACCGGATCGGCCTCTTTGGTGGCGCGGTGTGGATGGAGAGCGAAGTGCTCGACAGCCAAGATCCCGAAGCCATCGGCCAGTCGGTTCCGACAATTGCGCACGAGCAGTTCAACTTGCTGACCACCTATGACTTCACCGAGGACTTCATGCTCGGCGTTCAGGTCAACTACACAGGTGAGCGCGACCTCGGCACTTCCACGCCGAACGGTAATACGCTGCCGTCCTACACCACCTTCGACATCGTCGGCGAATACGCCTTCAACGATACGACGGGTGTGCGCTTCGGTGTCTCGAATGCCACCGATCAGACCTACTACGACACCGCGTACCGTTCGGGCGAGCCGTTCACCTACGTCGCTCCGGGCCGTGAGGTCTGGGCCACGCTGGAAATGAAGTTCTGATCCGAAATGGAGGGGCGGGTCCGCTCGCCCCTCGCATCCAAAACAGAGGGGTGAGCCATGCTCGTTACCATTCCCGAGGTATTCACCAAGGACGAAGTCCGCAGCATCCGCGATCTGCTAGATCAGGCGGATTGGGATGACGGCCGTAAAACCGCTGGCGCTCAATCGCAGTCCGTGAAGGCTAATCAGCAGCTGCCTGCAACCGGTGAGACGGCGCAGAAACTCGGTCAGCTGATCCTGAACCGACTTGGCGAAACCCCTTTGTTCCTATCGGCGGCATTGCCCCTGCGGTTCTTGCCGCCGATGTTCAACAAATACGAGGTCGGCGAGACGTTCGGTGTCCATGTCGACAATGCGATCCGCGTCAATCCGCACACCGCGGAGCGGCTGCGGACTGACCTGTCGATGACCATCTTTTTCTCTGAGCCGGACGAATACGACGGCGGCGTTCTTCAGGTGGAGGATCACTACGGCACGCAAGAGGTCAAACTCCCAGCGGGCGATATGGTACTCTATCCGTCGACGTCCTTGCATCAGGTCACGCCCGTCACGCGCGGCGCGCGGGTGTCGTCGTTCTTCTGGCTGCAAAGCATGGTGCGGTCGGACCAGCAGCGCTCGATCCTGTTCGACCTCGACCAGACCATCCAGACGCTTGCGATGCAGTCCGGTGTCGAGGACCCGCAGGTCGTCCGCCTGACCGGTATTTACCACAACATGATCCGTGAATGGAGCGAGGTATGAACCGCCTTTGGTACGCCGCATCCGCGTCAATCTTTGCTACGCCAGCCGCTGCGCAGAGCATGGAAAGCCTATCCGATTGGCTGGCGGAGGCCGGACAGGACCACATGAGCCCCGTCGGCATGTACCTCGCTGCCGACATCGTGGTCAAAGGCGTCATGGTCACGCTCTTCGTCGCCTCAGTGCTTGTCTGGGCGGTGTTCATAGCCAAGCTTCTGTCGCTGGGCGCGGCCAAAGCGCGCCTGCGGCGCGGGTATCGCAACCTTGACGAACGTGGCACGCTGGAAGGCGTCCGCGTTAAAGGCCGCGCACCGATGAATTTCATGATCCGCACAGCGCAGGAAGAACGTGATCGCTCGGCCAGAGGCAGCGTGGACGGCACCAAGGAGCGCACAGAAAACGCACTCAGCCGTATCGAAACGGGTGCCGCGCGCAAAGCCAGTGCAGGAACGGCGCTTCTGGCGATCACCGGCTCCTCGGCGCCTTTCATAGGCCTTTTCGGCACGGTCTGGGGCATCATGAACAGCTTCATTTCGATTGCCGAAACCAACACCACCAACCTCGCCGTCGTCGCGCCGGGCATTGCGGAAGCTCTGCTCGCCACGGCCATCGGCCTCGTCGCGGCAATCCCTGCGGTCATTTTCTACAACCTGCTGGCCCGCTCCATCAGTGGCTATCGGGTGATGCTCGGGGACGCCTCGGCGCTGGTCTATCGCACGCTCTCCCGCGATCTCGACCTCGCGAAATCGCACGCGCGCGCGCCCATCATCGCTGCGGCGGCGGAGTAAGTCATGGGCGCGAAACTCGGTGGCGACGACTTCGATGATCTGGGCGAAAGCGCGGAGATCAACATCACGCCATTCATCGACGTCATGTTGGTGCTGTTGATCATCTTCATGGTCGCAGCGCCGCTATCGACCGTCGACATTCCCGTCGAACTGCCCGTCGCGGTCGCCGATGCGCCTGTCAGGCCGTCGGAGCCGGTGTTCATCACGATCGAAGAGGATCTCTCCATCTCCGTCGGCGACTATCCCGCCACGCTGGACTCGCTCGTGATGGAGGTCGGCATCGCGACCGGCATCAATCACGACGAACGCCTCTACATTCGCGCCGACAAATCGGTGCCGTACGGCGAATTGATCGGCGTGATGAATGTGCTGCGGTCAGACGGCTACCTGAAGGTCGGCCTCGTCGGCCTCGATGAAATGGGCGCTCCGCCGGAAGAGGGGGGAGCGGAATGAGCCTCGCTTACAAAGGCGGCGTGTCGCTGTTGCCGATGCTCGCCGCGACCGTCGCGTTCAGTGGTGCGGCGCATGTTGCGTTGCCAGTGGTGCTGACATCTCAGTCAGAGGAGGCAGCTCCCGCGCCACTGGAGGCCGGCGTGCAGGGCGCGATCATGTTCGATCTGTCGGACATCATCGCAGCGCCCACCGCTGCGGGTGAAGACAGCCGCGAGGTCGCCGAAGCCGAGGAGGCCGCGACCGTCACCGAAAGCCCCGAACTGGTCGACCCTGCAAAGGCGGCGGATGAACCGGTCCTCAACCAAAGCCCCTATGAGGTCGAAGACGACACCCTGAAATTCGGTGTGGCCAGCCCCGATCCGGTCGAGAATACCGAGCGCGATGCGACCGCCACTGCCGCCGAGTATGAAGAAGAGAAGGTTCACGAGCCTTCATCCACAGGTGCAACGGCTGCCGAAGCCTCAGATGCGTCCGTGTCGGGCGTCGATGCCGACCAAACGGCCGACAGCGCTCAGGCAAGCAGCGAAGGGCTTTCAGCCGCCGATGTCGAACAGATTACCGAGTGGCAGAAAGAGATCGTGCTCAAGGTCGCCCACGCCAAGTCCTATCCCGATGCGGCGCGTTCGGCGGGGATCGAGGGCGAGGTGCGCATCCGCTTCGAACTGGACCGCTACGGCAACGTGCTCGCGCGGTCGATCGAGCAGAGTTCCGGCCATGATGTGCTGGATCAAGCCGCGCTGGGCGTGATCGACGGAATTGGCAAAATGCCGACCCCGCCGAATGCGCTCGCCGGTGACAGTTTCACGCTGGTGATCCCGATCAATTATTCGATCAATAGGGGCTGAAGCCGTCGGGCACCCTGACGCAATCGCGCGTGATGTCGCCAAGTGTACGGCATCCGGTGAGGGCCATTGTGATCTCCAGCTCGTCCCTCAGCAGACGCAGCACATGGCTCACGCCGAGCGCGCCGCCCATGACAAGGCCACAGAGCACTGGCCGTCCGATCAGCACCGCGTCAGCGCCGAGGGCGATGGCCCTGAAAATATCCACACCGCGACGGATGCCTCCGTCGAAGAGCACGGGAAAACCCGCTCCGGCAGCGTGTCTGATCGCAGGCAGAACCGAGATGCTCGACGGGACACCGTCCAGCACCCGTCCGCCGTGGTTCGACACGATCAGCCCTGTCGCCCCAGCGTCCTGCAACAGCGCCACATCCCCGGGATGCATGATGCCTTTGGGCAAGACCGGCAGGGGCGCATGGCGGCAGAACCAAGCCACATCGTCCCACGTCGGCATGACATAGGCGATCCGGTCGAAAATTGGGGACCCGGTGCCCGTCAGCGGAGTAAACTGCGGAGGCTGCGCGGCTAGGTTGGGAAAGGGCAGGGAGGCAGGAAACTGAAAGCCGCAGGTAATTTCCTCATCTCTGACGCCCTTTACAGGCGCATCGACAGTCAGAACAAGGGTCTGAAAGCCTGCATCGGCGGCGAGTTGGGCTTGCGCGAGAGTGGCGTCTCGTCCTTGCCAATAAAGTTGAAACGTCTGAGCGTTTGGCCCCTCCGACCGGACGTGCGCCATCGGAACATTGGATTGTGTGCTGAGCGCCATTCCGCACCCCTGCGCCGTGGCGGCGGCAGCGGTCGCGGCCTCGCCTTGGAGGTGTAGCAATTGCTGCGCGGCCATTGGTGCCACCATTATGGGAGCAGCGAGATCCTGCCCGAGGACCGTGCACCGCGTGCCGCCGCCTCTGATATCCCTCAGGTGCCGAGGTAGAAGTTGGACGCTCGCGAGATCGGTAAAGTTCCGCTGCGCAGTCTGTCCGTCGCCAGCCGCTCCAAAAAAATAGGCCGCTGTGGCTTGGTCCAATCGCTCGCGAGCGGCACTTTCATAGCCCCGCAAAGTGCTCGGCAATGACGGGCTATCGCTCATTTTGTCAGAATGAGCTTACCCGCCCGCGTGATGCGCAAGGTATAAACCTGCCCCGCCAAGGAAATCTGAGCCAGATCTCCGCCTTGAGTAAGATCGGTCGCCGAGTAGAGGGGCAGGCCCGCCTTGTCAGATGGGCCGACGCTCCGCTCGTTATTGGGTTTCCCATCATGGTCCGATGGCAACATTTGAAGTCTCCGCTGTCTCCGGTTTCCTGGCTGAGTGCGGCGACTCTGGCTGGGTCAATTAAAGTTGACTTATTATGTCAGGAATATGCGGAGCGCAAGCGCGAGTGGGTTTATTGGAGCCAATTCGGGACGCGAAAATATTGGTAATTTTCAGTTAGGTCGTCGCGTGACGTCTCGTTGGTGAACCAAGCCGGCTCGCCTGCACAAACGTTGCCGTCAGGCGCCATCAAGCAAGACCTGTATCGACGGCGCGATTATTTTGGCGACCTCGGCACGCGAGAGTTCGGCGGTGAGTGGAACGATCACCATGTTCCGCGTCAGTACCAGCCCCATCAGCATTGACAGAACCAGACCGGCACGGCGCGCGGCCTCAGGGCCATTGCCGACCTTGGGGCCGATCACGTCGACCAGTCGGTTTTGTACGAATTGGCCGAGCTGTTCGGCTGCGTAGGTATTGGAGGCCGCGCCGCGCAAGGCCGCCATTAACGGCGGGCGGTCCTCGCTGTCTTCCCAAAGGTTCAAAAAGGCTTCGGTCAGGTTTTGACCCAAGCGATCATGGGGGCCGTCGAAAGCTGCCGTGATCCGGTCCTGCACCTCATCCGAGAGGATGAGGCTCGCGGCGAATAGGCCGTCTTTAGATTTGAAAAACTGCATGACGAGCGCAGGATCGACGCCCGCATCGCCAGCGACCTTTCGGATTGAGGTGCCGTCAAATCCGTCTCGGGCGAAACGCTTTTGCGCCGCACGCAGCACCTCGTCGCGGGTCGTGCTGGGGCCTGAACGGCGCCCGAGCTTGGGGCTGTCGGCTTTTTCTTGTCCGGACATTGATCTGTCACCGTTTCTTGGTCGCTGCGTTCCGGTCGCAAAGTACCTGTATCCGCTAATATCAACAAGTGTTGACATGCGGGGCGCGCCGATTATATCAACACACGTAGAGATGGCCCGAGTCGGAAACGGAAAGCATCAAACCGGCTCAGCCGACCTCGCCATGCAATGCGCGATCGGCAATCCAGTGAAAGGATGAGAAAATGAACAACTTCATCTACGCAAAACAGCCTGCTCCGCAGGACACCAAGGACCGCCACGGCCTGTTCACCGGCTTCAAGCCGAGCACGGTTCTTCTGCCGAAGGGTTTCCGGATCAGCGAAACCACCGCTCCGCTGACCGTGGACATCATTTATGAAAAGGACGTCGCCGTGACGCTCCGCGACGGCACCACGATCTATACCGATGTTCTGCGCCCCGTCACCGACGAGGCCGTCCCGACCATCGTGTCGTGGAGCCCCTACGGCAAAAGCCGTGGCAATGCTCCGCAGTATGATGCCCTGTTCGGCCTTCTCGGCGTGGACACCAGCCACCTGTCGGGCCTGCAAAAGTTCGAAGGCGCCGACCCTGATTGGTGGTGCGCTCGCGGTTATGCGCTGTGCCATCCTGATCCGCGCGGCTGCTATTATTCGGACGGCGACTCCCGCTGGTGGAACCGCGAAGAGGGCGAGGATTTCCACGATCTTGTCGAATGGTGCGGCACCCAGGACTGGAGCAACGGCAAAGTCGGCGCAGCCGGTAATTCGTACCTCGCCGCATCGCAGTGGTTCATGGCAGCCGAGCGTCCCGCCCACCTCGCCGCAATCGCGCCGTGGGAAGGCCTGTCGGACGTCTACCGCGACTTTGCCGTGCGTGGCGGGATCCCCGATCTGGCATTTTCCGAGGTGCTGCAAGACGCGTTCGTCGGTGACAACCAGCGCGAAGACCTGATCGGCGATGTATCGGCCCACCCGCTGCTTGATGCGCTCTGGGAGCGCCGTGGTGCCGACTTCGCCAAGATCGACGTGCCCGCTTACATCGTGGCAAGCTACACCAACACCATCCACACCCCCGGCACGTTCCGCGGATGGCGCAGCATTTCGTCGGAGCAGAAGTGGCTCCGCATTCACGGCACAATGGAATGGCCCGATTTCTACCGCATCGAGGCGCAAGAAGACCTGCTGAAGTTCTTCGACCGCTTCCTCAAAGGGCTGGAGAACGATTGGGAAGCTACCCCGACCGTCCGCTACACGCTGCACGATCTGGAAGGCAACGACCGCACCGAGTTGGCCGCTGACCAGTTCCCGCCGGCAGAGGCAGTGGCTACGCGCTTCTACCTTGATGCGGCGAACGGCGCGCTGACGACCGATGCGCCTGCCGCAGCCAGCACCAGCTATGACGCGGAAACCAGCGAAGGACTGGCCAGTTTCAGTTTGACCGTGGACAGCGACACCGCATTCATCGGCTACCCGAGCGTGCGTCTCTACGCTGCTGCGGAAGATGCGGACGATATGGACATCTTCGTTCTGCTGCAAAAGCTGGATAAGAACGGCGAGCTCCTTGAGCAGATCACCGTTCCGAACAACGGCCCCCAGATGGTCGGCATCACCCGCAACGGCGCGTCGATCCTGATCAACAAGGGCTCGAACGGGCGTCTGCGTGCCTCACTACGCAAGCTGGATATGGAGCAAAGCACCGCTGATGTTCCCGTCCAGTCCTTCGACACCGAGCAAAAGCTCACTCCCGGCGAAGTCGTGGCGATGGACATCGCGCTCTTCCCGACGGGTCTGCTGCTTTATCCGGGTGAAACGCTGCGCCTGACGATCAGCGGACAGAATGTCCTCGGCGGCGCAATGCCTGGTCACAAGGACGTCCAGCCGAACAATAAGGGCCGCCATGTGATCTACACAGGTGGAGAGACGGCCTCCTATCTGCGCATCGGCACGATGCCGTTCGTAGAAGATTGACCTAGCCTACAAGAACACCCCGTGCGGTAACGCCGCGCGGGGTAAATGGCAGATCGACCGACCGTTGGAAGATCGGGCTTTAAGGGTCTGCATCTGTCGACTGATGCGCTCTTGATAGACTTTTATGCAGTATCGATAGCCGACACACTCCATCGCGTGCCGCTCGAATTTGCTGGTCCATTGCACTGCCATGGCGATGCCGTCCGGCATAACGCAGGACGGGAAGCTGTTC
Organism: Marivivens aquimaris; assembly: GCF_015220045.1. Taxonomy (NCBI): domain Bacteria; kingdom Pseudomonadati; phylum Pseudomonadota; class Alphaproteobacteria; order Rhodobacterales; family Paracoccaceae; genus Marivivens; species Marivivens aquimaris. Next base: position 613,639 of record NZ_JADBGB010000001.1, read on the forward strand.
ATCCGGAGCACCTCGATCAGGTGACTTCGATCCAGTTCGTCATGCCCGAAGCGGCATGGCCCAGCATATGGCAATGCAGCAGCCACTTTCCCGGATTATCCGCTACGAAAACGATCTCGGTGGTTTCGTTCGGCAGAACCAGAACCGTATCGCGCATCGGCCCGTGAGTTCCATCCTGATTACGCACTCGGAAGTGCATCCCGTGGAGGTGCATCGCATGGGGAAAGATCGTGTCGTTGGTCATGCGGATACGGCCTGTCTCGCCCCGCGCGAAGGTGGCAAAGGGCGCATCGCCCAAGCCGACCTGACCCGCCAAGGCCCAGAACTGGCCGTTCTGAACCAGCTCCTGCCAGCCCATCCTCCGCCCGTCGAAAGTCGCGCTTTCCAAGCCGCGCATGGCGCCGCCCTGCATCGGCATATCGAGGACGGCTGCATCTTCGACGCCCAAGACCTCCATCCGCGGGTTGGGCGGCAGGGCCTCAGGCGCACCGCGGGGCACGGACGCCGCGCGCCCCTCAACAAGGACGTCAGCCAGCGTGAGCCAAGTGTCATCCGCTGCGGCGAAGAGCAGCCCTGCGGCCTCCCCTTCCTCCGCAGTGACATCGACGATCAGGTCCATGCGCTGAGCTGGCGCGAGAACAAGCATGTCCGTAACCGGTTCCGGCGCGCCGAGAGGCATCCCGTCGAGAGCCACGGTCCAGCCCCTCATTCCCTCAAGTCTCAGGCCGAAGATCTGAGCATTGGCCGCGTTGATCAATCGCAGCCGCAAACGCTCGTTCTGCTTGGCCGAGAGTTTGAAACCGTAGCGCCCGTTCACGCCCACGAGGTTGCCGATCTGGCCCCCATGACTGCGCGTCATCGGATCGGAGAAACTGTCGACAAATGCGCCGGTGTCGGGATCCAGCAGCCAGTCGTCGATCATCAGAATCTCGTCCCGATCCACATCCGGCAGGTTCGCCTCTTCGATGATCAGAGCACCGGAGAGCCCGCGCCCGACCTGCTCCATCGAGTTAGTGTGCGCGTGATACCAATAGGTTCCGGCATCAGGCAGGTCGAACGCATAGTCGAAGGTTTCGCCTGGCTGCACAGCCTCTTGGGTGAGCCCCGCGACCCCATCCATCGCGTTGTCGATACGGATGCCATGCCAATGGATTGAGGTCGGAACGTCCAACGAGTTTATTAGCCGCCGCTCCAAGCGGCTGCCTTGGCCCGCACGGATCACCGGCCCCGGAATCGTGCCGTCATAGCTCCAGACTGGCGTCGCCGGATAGCCTTCAGGCGCAAGCTGGACCGTGGCGATTTGTGCCGTCAGGAGGGGCATATCTTGACCAAAGACAGGCCGCGCCAACGGAGCAGCGGCGAGACCTGCGCAAAAAGCGCGTCGCGTCATCGTCATGTCAGTTGATCCCGTTCGCGCGCTGCATCTCGCGGACATAGGCGATGATCAGACGGACATCTGCCTGCGTCACTTCAGGCTGCGGCGGCATATCGCCAAATCTCCAGTGGTGCGCGCGCACGCCGTTCGCAGCGGCCACTTGGAAAGCCATGTCGCCATGATGCGACGGCTCGTAGACTTTGTGGATCAGCGGCGGACCGAAGCCCATGTTTCCGGCAGCATTTTCGCCGTGACAAGCGGCACAGACCGCATCGAAAGCCCGCTTCCCCATCGCCGCCTCGGGCGACAGCGTTTCGGGCAGCGTCACGGCAACCATGGGCGTGCCCTCGGCTGGCGCGGCGGTTTCCTGCACGGGGGCGGATTGCTCGGAGGAGCGGGTGACGACATAGGCGCCAAGCGCGACGGCAAGAACCGCAGCCCCGGCGAGGGTGAATTTATTCATGTAAGTATCCTGTCCTGCACGGCATTGCTGGCCGCGCGCTCTGGTGATGGATCGAGCGTGGTCGATCCGCGTTCAACTGGAGCCGGCTCAGGCGCGTGGAGGAGGAAGGTCCAATGACAGACTGACCGTGGTGCCATGTCGAGGCTCAGGCCACAGATGGGTAAGACGCGGCAGGTCAATACCACGGAGAGGCTGAGCGCTATCGATCAGAGCATAGGAGGCGCAGGTTGCCATATCGGTACAAGGCGCGTCACTGTGGTTGTGCGCCGGAGCCTGCTGATCTGGTGCCACCATCGCCTCTGGACAGGCAGCACAGTCATGCATCCCAGTCCCAGCCGCAGACATCTGCGGCAAGGCAGCCAGCATGATGAGGCTTGTCAGAAAGATGACGGCGACTAGGCGCATGAAAACCCTCGATTGCAGTATCAAAAGTGGGTGCGGAAAGCTGTTCCGTCAATCCCCAAACGGGCCATTGCAAACCGATGTCTCAGCATCAAAATGCTACATATCAGCGGTGGTGGAACGGTTTGTGTGAGCGCAGAGCAAGGATATGGTCAGCTCCAAGATCGGACACATTGCACTTGTATCTGCTGGTAGCGCGGTGCCTTATCGCGCGGATAAACGGTGCATGATTGAGAATTTCGAGATGGATGATCTGAAGAACGGGCTGACTTACGAGACCGCAAAATTAGGCTTGGTGACCATTGGCGATATCGTCCTGAAGTACCGCGACGCTGATGGCGGGGGTAAGCACTATCACGGGCGTGGCCATTTCGAAGAATACGTGAGCCCGATGTACCGCCTCCTCGCAAACGAGCTGGACCCATCTCACTGCATCGATATCGGAGCCAATTACGGGTATACGGGACTTCTCATGCGCCGTGCATTCCCTGAGGCAAATCTTACGTTGGTCGAGCCGATCCCATGGCTTGAATCATTCGTTCGCAAGAACTTTGAAAACAACGGCGCACGCTTTGATCGTTTCATTTCAGCCATCGCATCGGATTCCGCTACCACGACCGAATTCGGTGTCAATACCAACGCCTCGCAAGACAGCAGGGTCAAAGCGCAGGGGAACTGGGACGTTATCTCGACGACTTCGGTCACCTTGTCCGAAATCGCTTCGCCTGTGTCCGCTGATCAGGGCGTTTATATCAAGATCGATACGCAAGGCTGGGAAGAGAACGTGTTCCGCGGCGGCGAGCAGTTTCTTTCTTCTCATAATCGCTGGTTCATCAAAACGGAGTTCGCGCCGCACTGGATGATCAGTCAGGGGAGCGATCCGGTCGAGGTTCTGGAGAGCTGGCTTGAGAAGTATGATATCTACGAAAGCCTCGGGCGGGTTGCTTGGAACTGTTCCAGTCTCGCAGACATGCTCGGTAAGAAGCTCGAGCCCGGTGATGGCGCGGATTTCGTCGATTATGTCCAGACGCTGAACAAGAATGGTCTGGGCTGGGTGGATCTGTTTGTCTTGCCACCTGCGTCGCGTCGGGCCTACGCAAACACCGTGGAGCGCCCACGCAGCATTTGGAAGCGCCTCTTCGGCTGACGCTCTGGCGGTTGTCGCCGGACTGAAACACAGCTATCTAGCCAGCTTCCAAAACGTTTTCCTCTGGAGTTCGTCAGTGCAAGCCGTCAGCAAATCCCTAGATCGCGCCGCCCGTCTGAGCATTGCACCCATGATGGACTGTGCCAACAGTGCGCGCATCTAATTGAAAGTAAACGGATTATAATTCTGCCGAAAAACGTGTTGGACGGAGAGTCCAACAGGATGGATGTTTCAGGCAAAGAAAAAGCCCGCCGAAATGGCGGGCTTTCTTATCCTTCCGGCTAAAGGTGGCCACCTAGAGTTTCGGGATGTCGTCAGCATCGCAGTAAACCCGGAGCAGGGCAACCTGTAATGCGAAAGGCCCACCGATGTGGCGGGCCTTTCTGCGGGGGGTTAGTTGGACTGGGGGACTAAAGCACCCCGTAGGGCGTCGATCATCTCAGCCGCACTGCCGTATGCACCAATGACGTCGTCCTGATATACGGGGTGATCGCTGTGTGCCAAGACGATCCACCCTCCGTTCGGCGCCGCGCGGAGCAGTAGGCGGTCGGTCCGTGCCAAGACGTCGTCGGGCTGCGTCTTCGCCTTGCAGCGCAGCATGGCGTTGGTGGTGATTTCTTCTGTCATAAGGTTGGCCCTCCTGTGGCCTCAGAGGGTTAGCTGGACTGGTCGTGTTCCACGACCTGATCGGCTTTGTCCCGTTTGCAGAGCTGCCGAGTTAGAAAGGTCGGGGCGGCGTGAGCCTGAACATCATTTATGTTGACCCAACCCCATACAGTTTGGTTCGGGCCAAATGCCACGTAGGCAAACCCCGTCAGTTCGCCAGCTTCTATTTTCAATGCAATCTCGCGCGCTGCTTCGGCGGCTTCCTTTCGGCTCATGGTGTCATCCTTTCGAGCGGAAGTGTTGTTTGTAATTCGATCAGCCGGCGAGCTTCTTAAAATCGGATCGCGCCTGCGCCATCCTCTTGTCGAGGAACGCGGCGAGATCCGTAATCGCCACCATCCGCTGCGCCTTCTGGCTGTCGGTGCCGGTGAATGTGACGAGCGGTATGTCACCGCTCATCACGTCCGCTTTGAAGCGGGGGAACAGCATGTGCGCGAAGTAGTCCTTGTGCACCGTTTCGAGCGGTACAGCTTGTTTCGCTTCGTAGGCTGCCATCAGTGCAAAGACAGTGTTCATCGCGCCCGTTCCCTTACTTTACTGCTCGTCGTTTTCGGCTTCTGCTTTCGCGTCGTCGTAGCCCTGCTGCCACTGTGCCAGCAGTTCCGCGTCGTCCTTCACGTCAGGCGGGACTGCCGTGCGAGGCGAGTTGCGGCGGAACGCCGTTTTCCCGCGATTGTACGGGCTGCGCTTTTCGCTGGTGTCCGGCTTCTGCTCGGACTGGCCCTGCTCCTCCTGCTTGCCCTCGTCGCCGCCGTCAGCGCTGCCCTGAGCGTCCTTCTCGCCCTCGGTGGTGTTGGGCTGCTCCGGCTCCGACTTCGCGTCCTGAGCCTGCTTCTGCGAGGTCTGGGCCTTTTGGGTCTCTGCCTCGTGTTCCTGAGCCAGCTCCTCCAGTCGGGACGCGGTGCCGCGCGCAGCGTTGGCCGCTGCCTTGGCCGACTTCATCGGCGGGAAGAACTTTTCGAGCATCGACGGTGTGTCCTTCACCGTGTTGACGATGCCGCGCAGGAGCAGCAGTTCCTCCTCGGTCACCTCGTCAATGCTTTTGACTTCCAGCGAGGCGAAGATTTGGTCCTCGGTAACACCCATTCCAAGGAAGTACTTGATGGCGACTTCGCGGCGCTCGGTCAGCGTCTTGAGGTCGCCACGAGAGGCCGCGAGGGCGTTTTCGTAGGCAGTGTCCCAGAGTACCTTCGGAACGCCGGCGAAGATGGCATTGCGGAGTGCGATAGAACATGCTGCGTTGCCCGTCACGTTGATCATGTCCGCATTGAACACTTCACCGCGCTTATTGAGGATCGAACGCTTGGTGCGCTTCACGATCTGGACGTTGTTTTCGAGATCGTGGAACACACCCTCGGCTTCGACGAAGCCTTCGACGCGATCGACATGAACCACACGGGCGCCGACACGGGAGTTCGGGTAGTTCTGAACCACAATCTCTGCAAGGCGGACAGATGGGCCGAGGATCGGCTTGCCAGAGCGGGGCAGGGCATAAAACATCGTTTCGGCAGCTTTGTTGCTGAACGTGGCGAGCTCGGTGATGGCGTGCGCTGCGACTTTCAGCTTCCGAGGGAACTTGCGCGCTGTGGCGATGGCCTGATCAATTTCTGCGCGGTTGAGCTGGACCGCGAGGCTGCCGCCTGCGTCCATCTGGGTCAGGGTGTCGGTGTCCTCGCCCTCGTAAATATCGACGTTGGTGTTCATGTGGTTACGCCTTCAGTTCGACGGACTCGCTGGGGAGTACGCGTCCGTATTGGTGGGAGAATTTGTGGACGGTGCCGTGTTTGCTGAGTTCAGCCTTCAGCTCGTCCATCATCTGCGTCGCCTTCACCACCTGGTCGGTGCTGGAAGTGTCGAGCGCGATGGAGTGGCGCAGTTGCATCCGGCCCGAGGTGATGATCGTTTTGCAGTCAGCGCCGAACAGATCGGCCATGAAGGCCGATGCTGTCTCGGTGTTCGGGGTCCAGCTGATCCCGATGCGAACGCCGGAGGTGGTTTTCTCGGTCATGCCGCGTCTTTTCCTTTCGCGTAGTGGACTTTCGGGGGAAGCACGTTGCCGTCGCTGATGAGGATTTTCAGAAGCTCGGTTGCGGCTTCGGCATCAGCCATGGCGTCGTGCGGGTTGTCGTTAATGACGCCGTGGAACTCGCAGGCTGCGGCCAGCGAGATATACGTGCCGCGCTTCATCATGATGCCCTGCGACTCGTAGGCTTTCTGGGCGCGCATGATGCAGGTCTGCTTGGTCTGCTCGAACAGATCGTCGCGGCCGGCACGGCGGAACTCGGCCCGCATCATCTTTGCGTCGAACTGGGCGTTGAATGCGGCCATGTAGTGACCGTCGTTCACGTAGCCTTCGTAGAGGTCGAGGACTTCGGAGACAGGCACGCCGTTTTCGGCAAGGAACTCGTCGGTCAGACCGTTCACCGCACGCGCCTCGTCCGGCATCGTCCAGCCGTCAGGCTTGATGTAGAATTTGTGGCGGGTCACTTCCTGACCGCTGTCATCAAGGATAATGGCAGCGATGGAGGCAAGGCGGGGCTGGGACGGATCATCGGCGGGCAGCTTGTAGTTAAAAATGCCGGTGGTTTCGGTATCGAACGAGAAATAGGGCATGGGTCATCCTGATTGGGTTTGAGGGAAAAGCCCCGCCACCGAAGTGGCGGGTAGTCACAGGGAGGTCGCGGCGAAAACCCGCGCCGCTCGGGATCTGATCAGCCGCGGCGACGGACAGCGGTTGCGATGTCCTCGTAGAAGCGGACGCCCGGCCATTTGGCGTTGTTCTTCTGGGCCTTCACCATCACGCCCAGCGCCTTCTCGATAGCGGCGGATTCAAGGAAGCCGCCGAGTGCGCCGAGAGGAGCGATGCATGCCTGATAATCGGTGATGACGAACTTCCAGACTTTCTTCGAGGACAGGGAGCCGCTAGTGCCGGTGATCTTCGCCTTCGCTTCCGATGCGGTGGCCGTTGCGATGGCCGAGGTATCGGCCTGCGCTTCGTACTGCTCCGCACGGGCCGCGTGATTGGCTGCGGCCTGCGGCGTTTTCGCATTGGCCTCGCGCTCACGGGCGAGGCGGGCTTTCTCGTCGGCTTCCTGCTGAATGCGGCGCTGCTCGGCGGCTTTCTTGGCGGCCTGTTCGCGCATGAAGGCCCTAACTGCATTGTCATTGTCAGCGATAGGTCCATCCAGAAGGGACCCGCCGAGGGCTTTGAAGAAGCCGTCGACTGCACGCTTGGCGTCCAGCATGGGCTTGCCTTCGGTGCTGCGTACATTCTCGACCTTATTCGTCAGGCGACGGGCATCTGCGATGTAGTCGACGGCTTTGCTGGCCTGTTCTTCGGTGGTGATCTGCTTCGGCATCGCCTTGCCGCGCGCCTCCATCAGTTCGACTTCTTCTTTCAGCTTGGCGAAGTCGGCGTTCAGCACCACATCGACGGGGGCCTTGTTATCCCCGAAAATCTGGTCAGCGACCGGTTTGCGTTGTTCCATCCTCAGTTCTCCATTTTGGGAAGTCGAAGCACGCGGGAGTGTCCGTGTGCCGTTTTCTGCCTGCGCCAAGTGGCGCGGCGTCCGCCGGCCAGAATGGCTAAGGTTGCGTGACCGAGCTTGGCCTTGATGGCGGTCTCGGCGCGGAGCTTGTTGGCGGCTGCTTCCTTCGCGGCCGCGACAGCGTCGTGCCGCTGGCCGATTAGCTCCAAAATCTCGCCGTCTTGTGTGAGGTCGGCCACCTCCTCGTCGTCGCCGTGGCGGTAGATCGCGTCGACGGTTTCCGCGTCTGCGATCAGGTCCAGCTCGGGACGGGTTCCATCCTCGACGCCTTTCCAAAACGCGGCGGTGCGCTTGGTGATGTTGGCCCACAGGCCATCGTGCAGTTCGACCTCAAGCTCCGGCATGGTGAGGCCAAAGCCGACCACGAGGGGAGCGACTGCGGCCCATGATGCGCCGACCAGCTTCGCCTCGATGCTGGCCTGAATGGCGATCCAGAGCGGCGGCTCGACGGCATCCTCGGTGCACCATTTCGCGCGATACGCATCCTCCGCGACGCTCTTGATCTGGATGATGCCGACGCCACGGGTGGGGCAGTCAACGATCACGTCCGGGGTTGCGCCTATGCGATGCTCGGGGGAGCGGTAGTATCGGTTTTCGGCGGCGTTGTGTTCGATGGTCCATTCAGGGTGACGATCGCGGAGGATCTGAACCGCGACCGGTTCGAGGTAGCGCCCGCGCATCATCGCAGGGCTGTCTTGATCGAGGCGGGGTGGCAGCAGCTTGGACTTTTCCGCCCAGAGGCTTGCCAGTGTTGTGAAGGGATGCACCCCAAAGAGCGCACCAGCGACCGAGGCCGTGACGTCCTGACCGCGTAGCTTGTGCCATTGGCGGTCGTCGCGTGGGGTGATGACCTCGACCTTCATTCGTCGGTCAGCTCACGTAGCTCGGCAAGCTCGCGTGCCTCGGCCTCCAGGGTCGCCGCGTTGGCGAGAGACCGGACTGATTTATTGGTCATCGGGCCGGAGTTATGCAGCACGGCGACGATGGAGGCAGTCACCTCTTCGACGCCGTGGCGCTGGATCAGGTCCAGCAGTTTTACGGTGGCTGTAGCCATTACTCGTACCCCAAGCTGTAGACCGCTCGGTCGTATGCGGCCTGTTCGATGGCGCGGGTCAGACAGTGACCCGCGAGGATGAAGATGAAGATCATCAGGAAGGTTGCGGGGATGAAACGGAGGCGCATCACGCTGCGCCGCCGGTGTTCATCACGCTCCGCCAGTTGCGGATCGCGTCTCGCGACAGAGTGGCAATCGTGCGGCTCCCAAAGCCCGCACCCACCAGCACGGCCCGCGCTGTGTCATCCGTCGCATCATCCGTGAGTGGCGATTTGCTTAACGATGCGACCATCTGATTGATGACCAAGCGGGATACTGCGCTGACAGCGCGGGCCGACGAATTCTGAGTTTGCATTGTGTCTCGTTCCACCAAGTGAGAAATTGTTCCGTGAGGGAGGGGTGGGGCCAGCCGTTCTGGCTGGCCTCCTGCTCGATCAGGCAGCTACTTTGTCCAGCAGCTTGCGGGCCTGCATTTCCATTTCGAGACGGGTGTCGGTGTTCTCGGTTTTCCGAGCTACCGCCGTGATGCCCTGCGCCATGTCCCAGACAGTGCGGGCCTTGGTCTGCTCCTCACGCTCCACCGCTTCGAGGACCAGCGCCGCCTTTGCCTTGCTGAAGCTGCGCGCTTGCAGGAATGCGAGGGCGTCATCGTCGTCCGATGCGACCTTCGCGGCCTTGGCTTTCTGCACACCTTCGATGAGGGTCTGAGACGAGCCTTGCGCGTAGCTCTCCAGAGCGGGGCGTGCCTCTTCGAGGAAGCGGTCCGGTGCGTAGCGGCTGTGGCGCATCGCGACCTCTTGGAAATTCTCGACGCCCCAAAGGATGCGATTGCAGCACACGGCGCGGAGGTAGAACGCCGCGATCCGGAGGGAGCCGGAGCCGACCTCGGAGTTCGATACGTAGAAGCCACGGAACATCAGGTCCGGTGATCCATCGGGCAGCTTGCCGACCTCGATGGGATGCAGGTCGTCGACGAGGAACATGAACACGTCACGGTCCGAGGCGAAGAGCGTGGTGGTTTCAGCGGTGACTGGGGTATGCGGGTTGTAGGTCATGCTGGACCAGTCCAGCGTTCCCGGCACCTTCCAGTTCGAGTCGCCAGTGCCGTTCCCTGCGATGTTCTGCACCGCCTGCACCACATCTGCGTCGAAAATCCGTCCGTAGGTGGGGGAAGTGATTGCGCGCGCTGTGACGCCATCATCCAGCAGCATCATCTGCTCTCGGGGCGCGGTGAAGCGCAGCGAGTAGTTCAGCGCGTCCGCGCCGATTTGCGTGGGCAGTTGGCGCAGGTACTTGGTCGGTGCGCCTGCCTGCTGGCAGAGCTGGCCGAACGTCCAGTGCGAGGGCGAAACCTCGCGGCCATCGGGAAGGCCGAGGCTCAGTTTGTGGGTATCGTCTCGGGTCTGAATCTCGGGGGCGATGACCTCGACCGACTTCAGAGTGATGGTGCTTTCGATGGACTGTTCGCGGCGCGCGTTCACCGATTGGTGCAGGTCGTCCAGCGATAGGAACTTCTGGTCGGGTGTGCGGCTCAGCCACTGCTTCGACACGGTGGTCACGGTCTGCCCGTTACCGAAATTCCCGACTTTGTGGGGGCTCAAATCTAGCATACTTATCTCCAACAACAGCCGCAGCTTCTGTGCGGTCCTGTAGGAAATAATCCAACAATCGTATCCAATGCAATAGGAAATTTTCCAACAGTGTTGGCGACCCTATCCGTAGGTCTAGTTGTTGGTGCTCAAAAAATCCTCGCGCGTATAATATATATAATTAACCTATAATAAGGGACACATACCCCCCAAGGGTATGTGTCCCGTTATTTATTAACCCAAGGTTGAGAATCCTCAGAACACCCGGATGTTCCTTAGCGCGACTCCGAAAGATTCTTCGTTCGGGTCTGCCGGTGATTCTTCGTATCGCTTTAGCGCAAACTCGACCTTGTTCTGAAATTCGTTTTTCGTAACTGCAATGTCGCCTTGGCGCGGTTTTATCCCCTCAACCGCGATGACTATTGATCCGTCGAGAATGTCCAAGTGCTCAAACGAGTCGCCTCTTACGAGAAAAGCGCGTTGCATTTCGTAGGGGTAGCGTGGGTCGCTATGGACGTCTAAATCGGCTCCGACGTTGGGCTGCGCTTCGCGCCATGCGCCTCTTTCCAGCGTTCCAAATAGGGGCAGGGTCCGTGGGCGCAGCTCTTCACTGAGGTGGTCGTTCGAGCGGCCATTCAGCCAATCTACGGTTGTTTCTAAAACTTCGGCCACTTTGGCCTGGCGCTTCTCTGGAATGGATGCCTTCTTTCCTTGCACAAAGTCGTAGATGTAAAAACGGTTTAGTTCAGGGTCTCGCTCTGCGGCTGCTGTTGCAGAAATTCCTAGTGCAGATAGGCGCTCAATGATGCGCTGGCGCATGACCTCGGTCATCGTATTTTCTCCAATATCAACAAATTACAGTTTCACTCTGTACGCCCCTATTGGTCTATATTTAAGTCTAGGAAACAAGCGGCCCTATCCTTTTTTCCTAGACCGTTGGAAAATTTCCAACTAAGCATAGGGCATGGAAAATTCGCATACCCCTCACGAAACCCTTGAAAACAAGGTTCTAGGCTGGCTGGACACCCTTTTTGCCGTCGTTCGCGGCAGGCACGGTATTCCAGACAGTGCTATCAGCTCGATTGTTGCCAACGACCGCGCGTTTTTCAGCCGCATCAAGTCCAAGAAGTCGGGAATCACGGTTTCGACATTCGACGTTGTGGCTGGTCGATTCCGCAAAATCTGGCCCGAAGATGTGGCTTGGCCCGTGGGTGTTCCCAACGTGCCAGAGGTCGACCTGATGGAGTTTGGGCAAGTCGAGTTCCAGACCCGGATGGAAAAAGCCAAGGAGAAAGTCGATGGCTGACAAGCTGAAGCCGACCACGAAAACGAAGTTCGATGCGGCCGCCCTCAAGTCGGCGGTCGCGGCGGTCAATCGCAAGAAGGAAGAAGCCTCCGAGGCAAACGGCGAGGCCGGCAGCCTGACCAAGCAGTACTGCGACGACAACAACTACAACAAAAAGGCGTTCACCTTCGTCGCCACGCTCAAAAAGAAAGAGCCGCAGCAGCAGCAGGAAGTGATCGCCTCGCTCGTCACCTATGCCCACGCCCTCGGCATGTTCGACCAAATCGACATGTTCAACAACAGCATCGACGCCATGCGCCAGATCGTTGCCGATGCCGACAAAGGCCAGAGCGGCAAGAAGCCCAGCGCCACCATCAGCGGCATCGTTTCGGGGGAGGCTGTCACCGCTATGAACTAAGGGATTGCGCCTCGCTTTTTCTGGGGCTTGAGGCGCGATCGGTGTGGGCGACCTGCTCCGCCCACCCACGGGGGTCTGAGGTAACTCAGACCCCCAATTTATTGAGAGACCTTGTTTTTTGGAGTACCCCTGATGATCGTTAAAATCACGCAATCCATCTATGAGCCCGAGCGAACTCGGCAGATTTGGTATCTCTTCGAAACCAACGAGTTCGACAGCATTGACGACCTCTCAGCTGCGATGCGTAACGGACCCGTCGCCGGACTGCGGTACAACACCCAAGCCTACGGCCACACGAACCGCGAAGTCATCGACAGCGAGGCAGTTGCGGTCGGCGGTTCCAGCATCAACCGCGTCAGTGCCTTCGAGGGGATCATCTACACCGCGAACGGCACCATCCTGCGGGACTGCCGCGAATGAGCGCCGTCGGTCCCATCCTGTTCCTAGACCTCGCGACCACGACCGGATGGTGCGACGGTCTCCCAGTCAAAGGCGAGAAGCCGCAAAGCGGATCGGTCCGTCTGGCCTATCAGGGCGCTACGCCCGGTGAGAAGTACGATGCGCTGGTGCAGTTCATCGGGGCTCGGTTTGCGGTGACGCGGTACCAGTACCTCGTCTGGGAAGCTCCGCTCGATCCGCGTTCCATGGGCGGCAAGACGAACGTCAACACAGCGCGGACATTGATCACCCTCGCTGGAATTTGTGACCTGCTGGCGACGTCATACGGTGTACGTCCCTACGAGGTTCACGTCAGCACGGTCAAATCTTTCATTCTAAACGGTCGCCGTGTGACTGGCGCGCAGAAGAAAACGGCGATCATCGAAGCCGTGACCGCAGCGGGTTATTCCCCCAGCGACGACAACGAAGCTGACGCGATTGCGGGTTGGCTTTTCGCGGCCAATAAGCTGGCGGGTCGTCCTGTGGACGAGCTGTTGCCGCTCCTGCGTAAGTAGGTGGTGGCATGGCTGATGGAGGAAACCAATTTGCGGATATGGCCGAGGCCGTGGCGCGCGAACTTCTGGGCGAGCCGAACAAGCAGCTCAGCCAAGCCACCGAACTGCGGTGGGGCAAGCACGGCAGCATCTCGCTCGACCTGAAAAAGGGTACGTTCTACGACCATCAGGAAAGCGAAGGCGGCGGTGTTCTGTGGCTGGTGGAGCGCGAGACAGGCTACACGCAGCAGGGCGGGCAGGCCGTCGAGTATCTGAGAAACAAGGGCTTCGATGTAGAGGACAGCCGTCCGCCTCGCGACTACCAGAGCAGCGGGTCATCATCGGCTGGCGGATCTGGCAAGAAAGAATACCGCACCGACAAAGACGGGAACTGGTTGCCGGATCGCGTCCCGCCTCATGCCGAGCTGACAAAGACCTACGACTACACCGATGCCAGCGGCCAGCTGATGTATCAGGTGCTGCGCTACGACTGGACCGAGGACAATGCGAAGGGTCGCGGGAAGTCATTCGTGCAGCGCCGCCCCGATACCAGCAAAAAGGGCGGCTGGGCCTATAAGACGCAGGGCATCACCCGCTTTCCCTACCGACTTCCCGAGTTGCTGGACGACATTTCGCAGGGTCGGCAGGTGTTCATCGTCGAGGGCGAAAAGAAGGTCGACATGCTGCGCGAGATCGGCGTGCCTGCGACCTGCAACGCCGGAGGCGCTGGCAAGTTCGAGGCCGAACTGGTTCAGTGGTTCAAGGGAGCCGATGCTGTCATTCTGCCCGACAACGATCCGCAGGCGACGAAGCAGAACGGCGATCTGAAATTCCACGACAACGGCGATCCGGTCTATCCGGGCAAGGATCACGCTGCGCTAGTGGCGCGCAGCATCAAGGATGTGGCGAAGCGGGTCCGCATCCTCGAAATCCCCGACCTACCGCTAAAGGGTGGCGTCGATGACTGGCTTCCTGCTGGTGGCACGAACGAGAAGCTATACGACCTGACCGACGAAATCGCGGTCGACTTCAAAGACACGCCACCGGAGTTCCAGTCGTTCAAGTCCCGCTTCGGTGCGGTGGGATGGGCCGACTTCGATCAGCCCGGTCCGACCTATGAACACCTCATCAAAGGCGTGCTGACCGAGGGCGAGGTTTCGATGCTGCTCGGGGAAAGCCAGAGTGGCAAATCGTTCCTCGCCATCGACATTGCCATGTCGGTGGCGCGCGGCGTCCCGTTCTTCGGCCGGAAGGTCCACAAGGGCGGGGTGATCTATCAGGCAGGGGAAAGCGCGGTCGGCGTGCGCCGCCGTCGCTTTCCGGCCTACGCCACGCACCACGACTGCAAGAGCGAACCGCTCGACCTCGTGCTGCTGGAAAAGCCCGTCGACCTGTTCAACAGCGACGAGGACTGCGAGGCGTTCATCGCGGAGTGCCGCCACTGGAACAGCGTGTTCGACAACGATCTGAAGCTGATCATCATCGACACGTTTAACAAGGCAACCCCCGGCGCGAACGAGAACGACGGCAAGGATATGGGGAACGTGCTGAAGCGCTGTGACCGCATCCGCCGTGACACTGGCGCCCACGTCATGCTGGTCCATCACCTCAATGCCGGTGGCACCAAGGCACGCGGCCACACCAGCCTATTCGGCAACGTCGAAAACGTCGTCACTGTGCGGCGCAAGTTGGACAGCAGCGACAGTGATGGTCGTCAGGTGCGCGAGTGGATCATATCCAAGCAGAAGGACGGCGAGGATGGCATCCATCAGAATTTCGTTCTGGCGGGTGTCTATCTCGGCTCTGATGCAGACGGGGATCGGATCACGTCCTGCGTCGTGCAGCCTCCGGCTGGTGCTACCATCGACCAGCCCGAAAACGACAAGGGGATCACGGCCAGCGAGCCCGGTAAGCGCGTACTTCGTGACATGCTGCACCTGTTCGAGGAGAACGCCGTGCTGGCGCCAGCAGAGCTGAAGCTGCCGCAGGGGTCGATCGTCATCAACCGGAAAGACCTTTGGGAATATTCCAAGGCCACACACCTGACCTCGGAGGACATTACCCCGAAGGATGGGGAGGACGAGAAGCAGGCACTAGACCGCGCCACCGACACGCTCCGCAAGCAGATCAAGCGTGGCAGCGACGGACTCTACAACAAGGGTGTGATCCAGAAGCTCGACGACTGGATCTGGTTCACAGGCAAGCGGGTCAAAGGCTTCGGGCCTCTACCGACCCACCGTGAAGATCCCGCTTACGCTCCAGCGCCAACGGAGGTCGACACCTCAGGCGATGACATGCCGTTTGATATGGGAGACTACAGATGAGCGTCTGGACGATTAAGGTCGTCGAAGAAACCATTGTCGACGCCCTGCGCTACGCCAGCCGCCATGCCGGTCGAGTAGGTCCGCAGGGCATCAAATCGGGCGCGCTGCCGTTCGTGATCGGTTCTGTCGAAGAGTACATCGAAATCTGGGGGGAAATCCCCGAACGGGCGGGTGACGATGATGGTGATGAAATGCCTGTGGAGTACCTGCCGCCGTATCGCGTGACGCTCTACACGGAGGCGCTGCAATGGCAGTGTCGGTATCTGCCGGAGAAGGCGAGCCCGACCGAAATGCGGGTGTTCGCTGCCCATCTTGCGGCAGCGCTGCGAGGCACCCCCACGGATAAAGCTGCTCGCAGGCTGAACCTGACACGCCCCCGATTTTACCAGCTCAAGGACCGCGCCGCGGGCCGCATCGCGGTCGGGCTGATGCGCGATCGGATTGGATCAAACGGACTGCCGGAGGACGAGGACGATGAGTGACGAGGTGAACGCCAAGCCGACCCTGAGGGAGATGTCCGAGCTGGTCACAAACCTCCACATCAGCGCGACCAGGCAGATGTATGACGGACGGGAACCGAAAGAGATTTTCGTCAGGCTGGAGCCGCGTCAGGCGCGGGTGCTGGAGGGCATCTTCGGCCTGCTCGAACTGTGCATCGAGCATCGCGCCTTGGACTATCTGAGCAAGATGGCGAAGAAGGCGCGGCTGGAGCGCGAAAGGCGCTGATGTTGGATAATTTCCAACAGTAGGTGTTGCAGAATTGGAAAATCTCCTATAAGGAAAAAGGGCGGACTTCGGTTCGCCCTTGTTTGTTGTTGGAGATGAAAGATGGCGCACCGTACTGCCAGCCCTCAGATCGCGACCCACACGGGAACCCCCGACGATCAATCGACGAACCACCTTAAAATCATGAACGAAATGACGGCCAGCACCGCGCTGTGCCGGACGGAGACCTACGCGTAATGGCCGGATCGGTAAACAAAGTCATCCTGATCGGGAACCTCGGGAGAGACCCTGAGGTTCGCAATTTCAACAACGGCGGGAAGGTTGTGAACCTCCGCATCGCGACCTCGGAAAATTGGAAAGACCGCAACACGGGCGAGCGCCGTGAGCGCACCGAATGGCACTCGGTCGCCATCTTTAACGAAGCGTTGGGCCGCATAGCAGAGCAGTTCCTCCGCAAAGGCTCGACGGTCTACGTCGAAGGCCAGTTGGAGACCCGCAAGTGGCAGGACCAGTCGGGTCAGGACCGCTACACCACCGAAGTCGTTCTTCGCCCATTCAGCGGCAACCTAACCATGCTGGGCGGTCGCGGTGATGGCGGGCAGGGCGGCAACTCCGGCGGTGGATATGGCGGCGGCAACTCCGGTGGCAACTCAGGCGGTGGCTACGGAAACAGCGGCAACTCGGGCGGATCGGGTGGCGGCGGTTACAGCGGTGGCTCCTCCAACGAAATCGACGACGAAATTCCGTTCTGATGGCTGGTGGCATGAAACTCGGACCCCAGCAGAAAGACGCCCGCGATGCCGTGATGGCGTGGCGAAAGAAGGCGGTGCAGGGCGATGCCGCCCCGTTCTTCTATCTCGCTGGATACGCAGGCACGGGCAAAACCTTCCTTGCCCGAGATTTGGCGAAAGGGCTGAAGGCGGAGTTCGCCGCCTTCACCGGCAAGGCCGCGCTCCAGATGAGCCGTGCGGGCTGCTCCGGCGCCAGCACCATTCACTCCGCGATCTACAACGTGGAGGAAAAGAACGGGCAGACGCGGTTCAAACTGAACCCGCAGTCCGCCTTCGCCTCCGCTGACCTCATCGTCATCGACGAGGTGTCGATGGTAGGCACAGAACTGGGGCAAGACGTTCTGAGCTTCGGCGTCCCTGTCCTCGTCCTCGGTGATCCGGCACAGCTGCCGCCCGTGGGGCAGGACACGGGCTTTTTCACCAAGGGCAAGCCCGACTTTTTCCTCTCCGAAATCCGGCGTCAGGCGCTGGACAATCCCATCATCCAGATGGCGACGGAGGTACGCCAGCAGCGCAGTCTGAAGCTGGGGCAGTACGGCGAGAGCCGCGTGGTGCGCGATGGTGTCCTCACGCAAGGGGAGTTCAAGGCCGCTGATCAGGTGCTGTGCGGAACGCACCGCACCCGCCGCAATGTGAACCGCAAATTCCGCCGCATCCTCGGCTACGACAAGTGGCACTTGCCGCAGGTCGGTGAGCGGCTGGTGTGCACGAAGAACTGCAAGCTGACCCGCATTTTTAACGGCGGAATGTTCGAGGTCGTGGAAGCCGAATACGGCTCCGGCGACGAGTTTTCCATGATCGTGCAGTCGCTCGACTTCACCAACCGAAAGCCGATCGAAGTCAAGAGCCTGACGGGTCTCTACACCGGCGAGTTTTCCAACCTCAACGACCAAGAGCTGTACCGCAAAACTCGCGGCACCCAGTCGTTCGACTTCGGCTACGCGCTGACCTGCCACAAGGCGCAGGGCAGCCAGTGGGACAACGTCATCACCTTCGACGAGAGCCGTTCGTTCACCGACTGGCACCGCTGGCTCTACACCGCGATCACCCGCGCCGCCGAAACCACATCCATCATCAATTTCTGACAGGAAGATAGCCCCAGAATGCTCCAATCCTCCCCACCAAAACACAGGGTCATCGAGTTCACCGCAGCGGAAATGGCAGCGATCCGGCTGGTGTCCAAGCCCTACAAAATCGCGGCCCATCAACTCGGCATCAGCGAGGCAGCATTCAAGCTCCGCATCAAGAATGCCCGCGCCAAATGCGGCGCAGCATCGGCGGTCGATCTGGCCGTCATCGCAACCCGCTCCGGCATCCTCATCGACCTGCCCGACAACATGCTGGCGATGCGGTGCAAACAGAAAACCAAGGCGAAAAGGAAGTCCAAATGAACGCCATTGTTCAAACACCTCTGGGTCGGCTCACGCTGTCACCCATCAATCCGCGCCAGACCGCCGCAGAGGACGGCATTGCCACGCTGGCAGCGTCCATCAAGGTCTGCGGCCTGATCCAGTCGCTCGGCGGCTATAAGCCCGCCGATGCGGCTGAGGACGAGCCTGTGCAGATCGTGGCCGGTGGTCGCCGGCTACGCGCTCTGCAAAGCCTGGTCGAGAGCGGCGACTACACCGACGCCATTCTGGTGCCGGTCATGATCACGGACGACGAGGCCACGGCGCGCCAGTGGTCCATCGCGGAAAACGAAATCCGCGAGGGCGTCGACCTCGCCCATCAGGTCCGCGCCTATCAACGGCAGTACGAGCTGACCCCCAATATCGAGGCCATCGCGGAGGCGTTTGGCGTATCGAAGCGGAAGGTGAAGCAGCGGCTCAAGTTGGCCGACCTCGGGGACATGGCACTGACCGCGTGGGCCGAGGGAAAGATCGACGATGAAACCGCTGGAGCGCTCACTTTGTGTGAGGCAGGGGAGCGTCAGGACGAGCTCGTGACCGGCCTTCTGAACAAAGACTTCAATGGTTGGGAGCTTCGTCGCAAAATCACGAACCAGAGCATCGACGGCACCGAACGCATCGGAAAGCTGGTGCTGGAACAGTACCGAGCGCGCGGCGGCGCTGAGACGGCCGACCTGTTCAGTGATGAAATTTGGCTCCACGACACCGAGCTTGCCTTCGATATTGCGAAGGAAATTCTGGTGGCGAAGGCGGACGAACTTCTGGCTGAAGGTTGGGCCAGCGTCGAGGTCGCATCCCTCGAAGTCTCTAGCCGGTGGCAACTACAAGACGGCACCATTTTCGTCCGAGGTGATACATCGCCCCTCACCGAAGAGGAGCAGGACGAGCTCGCGAGCCTCAAAGCCGCCGTCGCTGAAAATGACGGTCCTATCTCCGATGAAATTCGGGAAATGACGAACCAGATTTGGAAGCTCGAAAATAAGCCTCCGGCGTACAGCGATGAGCTGAAGTCGCAGACGAACGCCACGATCTACATAGGCTATAAGGGCGTCGAACTGTACCCGTGGGTCGCGCCCAAAGGCGGCGGCGAAACTATCTCCCAGAGCAGCGCAGCGACACAGGAACAGGCCGCCGGTCCTGTCTACTCTCAGGCGGTGGTAAATGACCTCCGCGCAGTGCGCCTCGCAGCGATGCAGCACGCGTTGATGAAGAACCCGAACCTCGGCTTGGAACTGCTCGCGCTCCTGATCGGCGGCGACACATACGGTGCAGCTGTCACCATTAACAGCCAGACCAACACGCCTAGCACCAAGGATGACGGATGGGTCCAGCCCGATATTAAACGCAGCCTCGACAGCGCTTCGCATCGGCTCAAGGACAAGGTCGCGGCCTTCACCGAGAACAACACGCAAGAACGCCACATCGAGCTACTGCTGTCGGCCCTGCTGCCCGCGCTGCAATACGCCCTCTGTCACACCTTGGGGGAGACGGAGGAGCGTCAGAAGCTCTGGAACCTCTACGGGCGTCAGGCGGGGATGAACCTGCGCGAGTTCTGGACCCCGACCGACACCAATTTCTTCAAACGGATCACCGCCGACCAGCTCCACGGGATCTGGTCCGAACTGGTCGGGTGCAAGCCCGGAGAGCCGAAGCAGCTCGCCTTCGAGAGCCAGAAGAAGGGCGCGAAGGTGAAGCAGCTTCACGCGCTGTTCCACGACGAAGCCACCCGCAAAAACCTCACCAAAGCGCAGCTCAAGCGCGTCGAAGCATGGGAGCCTGAAATTGTCTGAACAGTCCACAAGTCCGCTCGGTGCGGAATGGTTCGATCACGTCAACGGCTCAAAGCTGAAAGCGGCGAAAGAGGAGGGCTTCGCCATTGGCATCGGCATCGCGGTGATGCTGCTCCAGCATTGCCGGACCACCTACGCCAACACCGCAGCGTCCAAGGGGATCGACCCCCGTCTGATCGAACACGCCACGGCCATTCTGGCCGATGCGGAGGCCGGGGTCGCGGCGCTCAAGCTGTCGAATGACGCCCCTGCGGCGATCCGGACCGACAGCCCAGTTCTCGAGGTCCACAATGGGTAACGTTGCCGAAGTCGTAGCGTTCTGCTCCTCGCTATCGGCATTCATTCTGGTGCTGTGGTTCTTCTGCTCCTCGCGCTCGTTCGGCCTGCCGCGCGAGGACGCAATGCTGGTGCTGCTGCTGATCGTCAGCATCATCGCTGTCATCGCCAATGCGCGGCTGCTGGTCGCGCATCAATGCGCGCCCAGAGCCTGTGAAATGCCCCTGATCATGGAGCGGTGGTCATGAGCAGGGGAAAGGGCGAAGGCGAGGGCAAGCTGAACCGAGACCGGCGCCACATGCCGCCGCCCCACGTTCATCGCCGCACCGTCAACACACGGTCAATCAAGGCCCGTCAGGACGCGGCGATCTACGGCATCATCCATGGCCGTGGGCCGCGCCCTGTCTCCCTCTCTCGCCCGCCATGGGTCAAGGACGAGGAGAGCGACAAGTGAGCAGTCGGAGCGGCATCACACCACGCAACTCCATCGCCACCATGTCTCGTCGGCACGAGGCGCTGGACTCGCTGGATGACTTCCCAACGCCGCCGTGGGCCACACGCGCTGTCATCGACCACCTCAAGCGCCGAGGTGTTCCGGTCGGCGGTGTCGTGGCCGAGCCTTGCGCCAATCGCGGCTACATGGTGCGCCCGCTCTGGGAGGCATTCGACACGGTGATCGCCTCGGACGTCCACGACTACGGGATGGGCTACGAGGTCCGGGACTACCTCGACGGAAAGCCGAAGCCGCCAGTCGATTGGACCTTCATCAACCCGCCGTTCAACGAGGCGCTGGCGTTCATTCAGGAGGCTCTGCTCACCAGCACGGTCGGCGTAGCTGCCTTCCTCCGCCTCAGCTTCCTTGAAACGCAGGAACGCTACCGCGACT
Organism: Marivivens aquimaris; assembly: GCF_015220045.1. NCBI lineage: Bacteria > Pseudomonadati > Pseudomonadota > Alphaproteobacteria > Rhodobacterales > Paracoccaceae > Marivivens > Marivivens aquimaris. Next base: position 634,720 of record NZ_JADBGB010000001.1, read on the forward strand.
TGTACGCGGCCAATGCCCCGAGCCGCGTGATCATCCATTCGGATCGCGTCGTGATCCACAAGGGCCGTGTCCCGAGCCCCAACGTCAAAGAAGCCGTGATCGACCCCAAAACCGGCCAGACCGTCATGCGCGCCCCGACGACTGCCACGGCCTACTGCTGGCTGATCTTCGAGCGCGGCAACACCCGACACACCACCCTCGAATGGCTGCCGCCCTCACGGCGGCTGTTTGAGCAACCCGACGACTACACCCCTCACGGAGAACAATGAAATGAATAAGCCACTCAAACTCGACGCCCAAATGACCGAGGTGACGCAGCGCAACGCGCTGCTGGTGGAAACCCTTGAAACTGACATGGCGACCTCGAATGCACTCGGCGCTGTCCTCGAAACTCTGCGCGGGTATCAGGAGAAGGCCAACATCGAGATCGAGAACGTGTACGGCTACGCGGTTATGGTGAAGTTCACTTTCCGTGGCACAATGCCGGATGTAGAGGACGACGGCCCGTTCCTGATCGAAGATGAGGTCGAGGACAACATCCCGACCGAGCCGCCTCTTGCCATCGAGACGCTGAAACAGAGCGTCACCGACTGCCGCGAGACGTCCAGCCAGTTCATCGCGACCCAGAATGATCCGGTCGAGGCCGAGGCCCAGCTTGAGGCCGAAGCGCCGAAAGCCGAAGATCCCGCTCCAGCGGAACTCAAACGGGGGCCGTACACCGAGGACGAGGACATTGCCGTGCTGGACCTCACCGACGAAGGGCTGTCGGTCAAGGAAATCGGCGCGAAGCTCAATCGCCACCCCTCCGGCGTGGCGAGCCGCCTGCGCCTGCTCCAGAAGGTCGCTGCGGCGGATCGCGCCGAAGAGGAGGAAATCGAGACCGCGCCGCAACTGCCGCCCGCAAAGCCCACTAAGCCCACGGCTGGGTCGTACCAGATGCCGGAAACCGGCTCGATCACTCTGGCCGAGGCCAAGCTGCACTACGAGGCTCTGGAGCCTGACCCGAATTGGACCGTGAAGGATGACTTCATCCTCCTCGGTCGCCACTGCCGCGGCGAGTCTATGGGCAACATCGCGAACGACCTCAGTAAGACGAAGCAGGAGGCGGTGAACCGGTTCCGCAAGATCATGCCGAACACCAGCAACCCCCATAACCCCGGAAAACTCTACGCGGTCCTCAAGGCCATGCCCGAGGCGCTGTGACCTACTCCCGTCGTCCCTCAGCGATGGGAGGGAAAGAGCTGCCTGACGACTACGTGGTTCTCGCCGCAGGGCGTCCCATAGGTCGCACGTACCTCAACACCACCATCGCTGCGGATCGCCCGTATCGCTGGTTCTGGCGCATGGACGCCGGAACCCACCGAGAGGGCCAAGCGGACGGCCTCGCCACCGCGCTCAAGTCCATCACCGCCGCATTCGAGGAGAAGTGAATGCCCCGCAAACATCCCCGCCCGAAGGCCCGCAAGATGCTGGCTCAGAAGCGTGACCGCATCGCCCGCAAAACCGCCAAGCAGATCGCTAAGACACCGCGTTATGTGGTGGTTGTGCCAAACGACAGAGTTCCTCAGGTGACGGCCTTCGTGGCCGCTGCTCTGGGGAAGTTCAGCAAGAGGCGCTGAGCCATGCGCAAGCCTAAGGCCCGCCGTCTGAAATGCGGCTCCATCGTGCACAGCCGGAGCATTCACAGCCAACAGGGCGTCCTGCCCGGTGATGGGATCACGACCGAGGAGTACCAGCGCATTTCGGCACAGCTGGCCGAGGAGCGCAGCGCGATCCGCCGCAAAGGATACCTGCTGTGTGAGGTCGCCACGAGCGACCTCACCGCTGAGGAGTTCAACGAGCTCGCCGCCGCAGAGCGGCGCGAGGCAAAGACCAACACGAAAGCAAAGCCATGATCGAACAACCGGATTGGAAGCCAGAAAACCTCGACTGCAAATGCCTGCTCTGTGGCGAGAACGAGGCGGTCGGCAAATTCAACGGCGAAGAGGTCTGCACCTATTGCAGCAACGACCGCTTCGCCACTCATTGGGAGGAGCAGGCCCGCTGGCACGACGAGCGCGCCGACAAGGCGCAGCAGAAGCTCGATGCGATCAACGCCCCGAGCGAGGCATCGCTCCGCGTCATCACTGACATCAGCAACAAGCGGAACAGCTTCCTGACTGGTGGCTTCTGGGGTCGGATGAGCGGCAACAGATTCGATAATGGGGAACTGAGCAAAGCGGCGGCGTGCTATGCGCTGCAAGCCGCTGAGGGGCACTATGATCGGGCGCAATGGGCGATGCCGATTTTCTGGCCCTTCCACCCGACACAATGGAGGCCCGAAACCCGCCGCAATGACCTCCTGACTGCGGCTGCTCTGCTGGTCTGGGAAATCGAGCGCGCGGACACGACCCCAGCAAACGAAATCAAGTTCAAGGCGCTTTCCTGATGGGGCGGCACCTCAGCGAACGCTCCCGTCAGATCCGCGAGCTGCACCAGAAAGGTCTCAAGCGCCGCGAGATCGCGGCCCAACTGTCGGTCAGCGTCAACGTCATCCGTCAGGCAGTAGAGCAGGGGAGGGAGGTCGGCGCCCTCGAACCATTCCGCCCGAAAATCAAAGAGCGGTGTCAGGAGTATATCCGACGCCGAAACTTGCGGCTCGGGAGCGTCAATGACGTGCTTTCGGCACTCAGCGAAAACCAAATCCTTTGGCTGATCAACAAGACCCAAAAGGCCGAGGAGGAGACGATCGCCGGATACCTGCTCGAACTGGTCCGTGACGCCCACGCCAGCGCCACCGGCGCTGCAAAATCCAACATCAAACACTGAGGCTAAGATAAAAATGGCTGAGAACAGCAATATCGAATGGACCGACCACACGTTCAACCCGTGGATCGGTTGCCAGAAAGTCGGGCCGGGCTGCGACAACTGCTATGCTGAAACGTGGGACGCGCGGGGCTTGCAGCAGAGCGAAAGCCGCTGGGGGCCACATGCGATCCGCACCCGTACCAGCGCCGCGAATTGGCGTAAGCCGCTGGCGTGGGACCGTGCCGCCGCCGCTGAAGGCATCCGCAAGCGCGTGTTCTGCGCCAGCTTGGCCGACGTGTTCGACAACCATCCGTCAATCCAGCAGGAGTGGCGGGACGACCTATGGGCGCTGATCGAGGCGACCCCGCACCTCGACTGGATGCTGCTGACCAAGCGCCCGTCGAATATCGCCAACATGCTGCCCGTGCCGTTTGACTTCGATAAGCAATATCCGAACGTCTGGCTGGGCTGCACCGTGGTCAATCAGGCAGAGGCTGACCGCGATATTCCCAAGCTGCTGGCCGTGGATGCGGCGGTGCGGTTCTTGTCGATGGAGCCGCTGCAAGGGCCGGTGGATTTGACGCAATCGGTGCGTGGCATCCTGCGTTACCCCGAATACGTGAACATCAAGCTGCAATTGGTGATCGTCGGCGGAGAGAGCGGCCCAAAAGCCCGTCCGATGCACCCTGATTGGGTGCGCGGCCTGCGCGACCAGTGCAGCAAGTACCATGTCGCGTTCCACTTCAAGCAGTGGGGGGAGTGGGGTCCGTGTGACCACATGGGCGACGAAATCGATGGCGCGCCCTTCGGGTGCTTCAATGATGCAGGGGAATGGTGCGGCAAGGTCAGCGAGGATTTTGCTAACGCTGGCCGTCAGATCATGTTCCGCGTCGGAAAGAAGGCCGCTGGCCGGACGCTCGACGGCAGGACGTGGGATGAAACGCCCACCCATCTCTCCACATCTGAGGCCGAACTGTTGGGTGACGAAAAATGACCGACAATCTTGATGACCCCCACGGCTGCCCAGATCCGCATTGCGCCTGCGAAGGCGCGACTGCGGCCAGCCTCATCGCGAAGCTGGAGCAGAAGGTTGAGACCCGCAGCCAGTTCGACAACGACGAATGGCATGTGATCGACGGTGCCGATCACCCGTGGGAGGAATGGGTGTTCCTTTACGCCGAGTGGCGGAAGCCATGCGGTGATCATGCCAGCCTGGTCTGGGCCGACTGCTTCTACGAGGGCAGGTGGCAGGTTTGGAATCAGCAGGACGAAGCCGCCATCACTCGAATGATGTACCGCCGCATCCCGTCCGACTTTTTCCCGCAACCGTTGCACGCGTCGACTGAGACCACGAAGGAAGGAACCGCCAATGACTGATCAGACAGTGAAGGGCTCACTACGGGATCACGACGTGCAGCAAGGCGACGTCGTGCGCGGGAACAACTGCCAGTTCACCGTCAGCAGCGTCAACGAGTCTGTGGATAAGGCGTTCGGTCGGACTGACTACGATGATGGCACCACCGTCGAAGATGACTGGTGGCATTACGATGACGATCCAGATTGGGTCATGGTTTCTTGCGCCACTCCGAAGGCTTGGTATCAGATGACCGACATAGAAAGGCGCGACATATCGTTTGCCGCTATGTCGGGACAGACCATCGAGCTGCTTGCTGAGGTGCCGGGGCACAGCGCTTGGCTTGTGTGGGATGGTAAGACGCCGCTTTGCGAAGTTGAGCAGAAAGTCCGCATAAAGGCCGCCCCTAGGATCGAGGTGGTGAAAATGTTCGGCAACTACCACAATGGCGTGTGGGCCTTTGATAGCGCGAGGTGCATTCCCGCACATACTCACTTCCTGACCATTACTACCCGTGACGGTAATCCCATCGCCGGCACGTTCCGCGATGAGGACGGCAACGAAATCACTCTGGGCCTTGTGGAGCATGCCGACGCGCCGCAGCCGGAGAAGGTCAGTGGCGATAACGTCGAGGCGCTTGTCTGTTGCGGCTGTGGGAAGCCCTCCACGCACGGATGCATGGCGGACTGCGGCATCGCCCTCTGCGGCGCACCCCTCTGCGACGAGTGTGTCCACATCGACGAAAAAGTCGGCTGGCGGCACGGGCGGCGCGAGCAGTCGTCCATCACCACCGGCAGTGGGGGTGAGAAATGACGGACAGCAAGCACATTACTGACGCCATATTTCAAGCGCCACGCAAGCGGCACTTCGAAATCAAGTGCCTACCGAATACAGCGGAGAGGCGGAGGCAGAAGCTCTGCGAAGCCTTTTCCGCGCTGAACTACAACGATGTGATGATGCTCGTGCATGACATCAATCTCGCCCGCGAGGATCGGTCGAAGGAGCACGCCAACCCGTTGCTGGCTATGGCTGAGGCGCTGAACGACGTACTGCTCGTAGAGGAACACCGGGGGGGATGAGGAATGATGCGCGTCGTCGACACCTTATTGCTGCTGACCTGCGTCTTGATCTTCCTCGTGTTCGTCATCGTCATCGAGCCGATCCGGTGGGTTGCTCGGGCCTTTGGCAAGAGTGCGAAGTCTGACCGACCATCCAAGCGGTCCAGATAGGAAAGCGGGGGCGGGGCTTCGGCCCCGCTCCACACCGATAACGATAAAAAATGCTGTTCATCGAATTTTCTGCAACCAAGGGTGTTGCAAAATTAAACTAAAAGTCTAATTTGAGCAATGTAGCCGGAGGGATTGGCCCACCGCGCAGGTAAGAAAGACCTTAGACATGAACACCACCGCAGTTAAAGAAACCCTCGCAACCCTGCTGAAGCTCGACACGCTCGAAACGTGGCGCACGATGCTGGCATCGACGGATTGGTCCGCATCCGTTGAGGAGCTGGCGCCGGATCAGTTCCCCAACCTGTCCACCGAAGAAAAGGGCAACGTGCTGGGGGTATTCTTTGTCGAGCTTTCCAACGCATACGACCGCACCAAAGCATCGGCTGACTATCGCATTGAGAACCGGTTCGGCACCGTGAAGTTCTTCAATCGCCGCGACGAGGCATTCGCCACCTTCAACTCCACCTCCAAGAAGGAAGTGAACATGCTCCTCGAAGCCCTCCAGAACGCGGGCAACACGGTATTCGACCAGACCGAACATCGCTGGCTCTAATCAATCACAGGCGGCCCGATCCAGCGCCGCCACCCCACCACCAACGCTCAGAAGGATAAAGACAGATGACTACCGCAAATGACCTTATCGCACAGCTCACCGCCCGCGCCGCAGAGGTGGACGACTGGGACTTCTCCGTAGATCACCAGATCGACGAAGATGGCGACGGATACATCACCCTGAGCGTGAAATATGAGGAGAAGCCCGAAGGCTTCGACCCGTCCGAGCCTTGGGAGGCTTTCGCCATGGATCATCTGATCGACGCTCACAAATTCGAGGCGAGTCCGGGTAACGATCATCAGGGCCATGTCCACGACTGTATCTCGTTCTCCGTCGTAGACGGTTCGGTCGAGTGACGGGCATGACCACCTTCAAAGCAGCACTCGGCATCTGCGGCCTCTCGCAACAGGAGGCCGCGGACTTTCTCGACGTCTCGGTCCAGACGGTCAAGAACTGGTCTCGTGGCAAGGGCGATCCGTCGCTCGGTGTCTGGATATCCCTCGCTGACCTCTACGCCGGCATCGAGGACGAGGCCGAAGACGGCGCCAAGGCGATCGACATAGACGGCATGGACCGTGCCGCACTCAACACCCCAGCGGTGCAGTATCACCACCACACGGGCGGTGTGGACGCCTCCGCGTCCGCGTCCGCCATGGCGCTGCTGATCGCGATCCGGAACAGAGATATGGGAGCAGAGAAATGACCGAGGCACACCCAGCCGCGCCCAAGGAAATGATGGAATACACCAAGGGCTATCGTGACGCCTTGTCCACGCTCCAGAACATCATCAAGCAGGGCGGCGACCCGTCGGCCTACGTCGACTTCGCCCTGTCGTCCATAGAGCCGGAGGAGAGCGGCTGGTACCGCATGGACGATCCGAACAACCCCCCGCCGAAGGATGGGACGCCTATCTTGTCTTATTCTGATGGATGCGACGACAAGCGCGAAGCGTTCTTAGTGGTCTGGTACTGCAAGGACAAGGTCGAGCGGTCCGGCTTTGGGTGGGCGGCATATGAAGTTTCACACATGCTTTCTCCGAATTTATGGGCACCCCTTCCCCCGCCACCTACTGAGGACTGAGATATGACGAAGCTCACCACCAAGGCCCGTAAGGAAGCACAGGAAACCGCATGGAGTATGACCGGGATCGGGGCCGAAATGTTCGCCCTCTCCATCATGCTCGGCGCTGGCTTTCTCATGCAGTGGGCGTTCTGGTTCATCATCGTGGGCTGGCTAATTTCCTCGGTGGTGAACGGCACAACGGGTTTAGTCGACAAGGCGGCTGACGGGGCCTCGCGGTTCAAGTCAGCCGTTCTGCGAAACCCATTTAGGAAGGATTGAGCTATGCGAAAGAAGGTCGTGGGCCGCAACGGTGATCCGGCGGTCGTGGTATCTTGGCCCTCCCAAATCATCCCGGATGCGGGCTTCGTGGATATGAAAGTCGAAGGCTCGCCAGCCGTGGTTCTGACCCGTGCCCAGCTCGTCAATCTGCGGCAGGCGCTAAGTGTAGCGATCCGAGAACTGTCGGTGCCGGATAAGCGCAAGTGAACCGTGGGACCGTCGGTCGATCTGGCGGTGCCACCTTTCTACCGTCACGTGTTGCATATATGAACTAAAAGTCTATATTCATCTCAAGCCGGAGGGATTGGCCCACCGCGCAGGTAAATTGGAGACCTAGAGATGAAAGACCTCATCGCAGAATTCGAAGCCCTGAACTTTGACATCACGAGCCGCGCAACCGGAATGGTTGCTGATGCAGAACGCGGCTTCGACCTCTTCGACAAGAACGTCACCCCCGAGGTCATCGAAGCTCAGAAGGAACTGCTGGCAGCTCTCGAAAAGGTCCGCGACATGGCGGCAGACATCAACCTCAAATTCCGCAAGTAACACGAAGCCCCGCTGGTCCATCCGGCGGGGCTTTTTCGTTTGCGCGCAACCCTCGACTTGATGTAGGAACGAGGTGAGCGTGGCGGGCCCCGTCCTGACCCACTAGCCTACGGGTGAAAGATGGTCGCGTATAACGCGCCTCGCTCGATCCGCTTTCATGCAGGTGCAGACCGGTGCAGCACATAAGACCCGCTGCGCGTTGGGCTGGGGGATTGATCACCTTCACTGCATCTTCATGAGCGCGGAACGGTCGAGGCACTGTCCGGTGTGCCAGCGAGAGCGAACAATACCGGCTATGTGGTCCACCGTCCGCGTACCGCGCTCAGCCCCTCACTCCCCTCGCAGGTATGCGCCCAGCCCAGCGCAAGCGGCCTCGTTGTCCGCGCCGTATGTGCCTACGCGGATCCGCTCGATGTGGTCCCGAGCACGATCCATCGCCCGATCGGTACCAGGCGCATTGATGAACATCGAGGAGGTCTGGAGCAGGGACAGGGGGAGGCCCGACGGGTTGCAGTTCACGACGGTCCATTCCACCGCAGCCACGACTTCGGCGTTGATCTCGGTCTGCGACTTATCCTCTGCCGCAGCCGCTCCGGCGATCACGATCAGTGCCGCCGCTGTGATTCTCCGAATGGTCATACTCATCCCCCATCAGCGTATCGGACACACCTGTCCGATCAGTTTGTCCGATTTGTCCGAATAGGGGCGATGCTGGCAGTATAGCCCGTTTCGGACACACCACATAAAAGCGTAAAACTGTGCAAAATCAATCGGCGGATGTGGAGTTTCGGACGCTTTGTCCGAACGGACAGCCTCTCGTCCCATGAAAATGTCCAAATTTCAGAGTGTAAGTTAGGATTTTCCAACAGGCATTTTTTTTGACCCGCTGCCGCGCTCCACCGCTGCGCCCAACAAAATAACGGCCTCCAAAGCCGAAAAAGCACTCCAAAACGCGCCAATCCTCGCGTCTGCTCGCAAACTTGTGATTGGAGATTTTCCACGAAATCGGCCCAAACCTTGTGCACGGCCCACTCGTGCGCGTATCTCCCAGACCTTCTACGTTGATTAGAGACCTGACCCCCTCAAGGGGTCAGGGTCTCTGAGATCATACGTTAGATCATCTGTTTCCCTTCATCTCTCTATCTCTGACAGGACGTTCCAATGGCGCGCGATCAAGTGCTCTACACCAAGACGCTCGACCCGACGCTCTACGACCTGTCCAACTCGCTGGCGATGCTGGGTGAAAAACAGGGAAAGCTCGCTATGGCCCGAGCGTTGAACCACGAGGGCAAGAAGGCCATGACCGCAGTGGTCCGGCATCTGGCAAAATCCACGTCGGTGAAACAATCCACCATCCGAAAGGGCCTACGGCTCCGGCAGGCATGGACCGAGGAAGGGCGGGACGACTACCTGAACGTCCAGATCATTGCCCGAGGTAAGCACCTATCCCTCAGCGAGTTCAAACCTCGCCAGCTCAAGAAGGGCGTATCCGCTACCGTCTGGGGCAAGCGCCAACGCTTCGATGGTGCATTCATGCTGAAGAAAGCGGGCAGCACCGTGTTCAAGAACACTGGGGAGTGGAACCCACGCTCCGGCCGAAACAACAACATCGAGAAGCTATGGGGTCCGTCCCTGCCGGTGGAGTTGCAGGACGAGGAAACCCGCAAGGTGTTCGAGGACCACTTCGACAACCTCCACTACCGCGTCACCCATGAAGTCAACCGGTTGATGCCTCCAGACATGGGCTTCGAGTAGGTCCAGCAGGGTAGGGGAACGGGCCGTCTCAGCCCCCCCCCTCCCCCCTAAAGGATCGTCCTCAGGACCACCCCTTCGCGGGCACGCAGCACCCCGGGCTTTTCGCGTTTTTTTAGTGCCGATTTTACCGTTTTGATTTTGGAAAATGCCCCCGTTTTCGTGCCTGACAGCCGCGACCTGATGCGGCCCCAATCTCAAAAACGGAAAAATCTACATGACCGCCAAAACTGGTGGCGTAGCGGTGCGCCTTCGCGACTTTCGCGAACTCCAACCGTACAAGAATAACGCTCGCATCCACTCGGCAGAGGGGATCGAGCAGCTGGCCGCGATCATGCAGGACGTGGGCTACACCAACCCGATCCTCGTCGACGGAGACCTGATCGTCGGAGGCCACAAGCGCCTAAAGGCCGTGACCTCGATCTACGCCAGTGGTGGCCGGCTGCGTCTCCCCGATGGAACGGAGCTGCCGCAGGACACGGTCCCGACGATTGACTGCTCCGGCTGGACCGAGGGCCAGCGCCGCGCCTACATCATCGCGGACAATCAGACCACGATGGACAGCGAGTGGGACTTGGACCTACTCAAGATCGAACTGGACTGGCTGAAGGATGTGGAAGGCATCGACCTTTCGCTCACCGGCTTTACCGATGCCTCGCTGGAAAGTGCGCTGACCGCGTTCATCGCGGATGACAAAGAGCAGAACAGCAAGCGCGCGAACTACTCGCGCAAAATCAAGGTGCCGACCTACGAGCCGAGCGATGTTGCTCCGGCACTGGGGGAACTATTCAATCGACAGAAGTCGGATGAGCTGCTGGCCGAGATTGAGGCCAGCGATGCGCCGGATGACGTAAAGCAGTTCCTGCGGTTTGCCGCCGAGCGGCACACCGAGTTCAACTATGCCAAGGTCGCAGACTTCTACGCCGCGGCTGATGCTCCGATCCAGCGGCTCATGGAGAACTCGGCGCTGGTGATCATTGACTTCGATCGAGCCATTGAGAACGGCTTCGTAAAGATGACTAAGGCGTTCACCGAAATGACGGGTGAGCGGTTCGATCCGGAGGCCGAAGATGCGGGATGACTTCTGCGCCTTCATCCTCTCGAACAGGCGCGCCAATACCGTTCTGACGTACCGTGCGGTTCGTCGCTGCGGGTATAGGGGGAAAGTCTTTGTCGTGATCGACGACGAGGATCCGACCGCCGACGACTACTTCGCCAAATTTGGTGACGACGTGCTGGTGTTCCCCAAGTCGGAGATCGAAAAGACCTTCGACCTGGCAGACAACTTCACGAACCAGAAGGGCAGCATCATCCACGCCAGAAACGCCTGCTTCCACCTCGCGAGGGAGCAGGGCTATCGCTACTTCATCGAGCTCGACGACGACTACAACGGTTTCTGGACGCGGTTCGACGCGAACCATTACCACGGCTCGTGGAGGATACCGGACCTTGATCTGGTCTGGAGCGAGATGGTCGAGTTCCTAGAGACCACGCCAGCGATCTGCGTCGCCATGGGGCAGGGTGGCGACTACGTCGGAGGTGCCGAAGGCACGCTGATGAAGTCCATCATGTCGAAGCGGAAGGCGATGAACACGCTGATCTGTGACGTCGAGAAGCCGTTCACCTTTGTGGGCCGGATCAATGAGGACGTGAACACATACGTTCGGGCTGGCATCAAGGGGGAACTGATGCTGTCTGTTCTCAACGTGCATGTCACCCAGCGCCAGACACAGGCTGCGTCAGGCGGGATGACTGAAATCTATCAAGATGGGGGAACGTACATCAAATCGTTCTACACGGTGATGATGTGTCCGTCCTGCGTCAAAATCTCTGACTTCGGTAGTGCCCAGCGTCGGATTCACCATCTGATCGACTGGGAAAAAGCAGCGGTGAAGATCGTATCCGATCAACACCGCAAGCCTGATTAGAGGAGGGGTGGGGGCCGCTTATGCGGCCTCCACTGCGATGAAGTTGTTGCGGCGATCCCAAGCGATGTTCGACTTGGCGTCCTGCTTGGTGAAGCCTTCCTTTTCGCAAGCTGCGATGAAGTCTCCGACCGACTTGTTCTCTTGATAGAGGGCGAAAATCTTGGCCGCCTTCGACCCTTCCTTTTTCGGATTCGGAATAACCGAGGTGATCACCATATCCTCGGTGATCCGGATGCGATCGGTTTTGCCTTCGGCCTTCGGCTTCGGTTCCTTCTTTGCCTTGGCGGGTTTCGCTTCCGGCTCCGGTATCACCTTCGCCAGATCGTCCAGCTTCGACTTGGACTTCTTCGCGACCTTCTTCGCGAATACGTCCACACCCTCGGCTGCGGCCTCGGTGTCTGCGACGACCTGCTCGCGAATTTCTTTAGCCTTCGGGTTGGCGCGAAGGCGGGCGAGGCCGGGGGATACCGTCTCTGCCTTTTCCTTCATGACGCGCTCCTCCATCGCTTCCTCTGCGCGGGCGGTGGCGACGATCTGGAGCGCGTCCTCCACGTTCGTGGCTGCCATGATCGCGTCGTAGACCTTGGCTTGGCGCTCGGCTTTGAAGTTCGCGTACACTGCTTTGCAAACGCGCATCTCAGCCATGTCCTTGGTGCGTGCGGGCTTGGCATCCGACTTGGTGATGTAGCCGGTTACTTCTGCGAGGTTCTTTACTGTGAGGGTGGTCATCTGCTTCTCCAATGTGACTGCAAGTTGTTCTGTCACAATTAGGAATAGAGTGACCTAACTGACGGATAAACAAAGAAAATTGGAAATTTTCCAATTCAGTTCAATGGCTCGTCAGAGCCATCGGTGACGATCTGTTGTTTCGTCACTCAGTGTTCCTAGTGAGTGGTTGCCAGTGTTTCGGTCGACCTCCGCGTATCGAGTAGCGAGGTTTTGGCCGTGGTAGCCGTAGCAGGACTCCCGAAATTTGACCCTGAAACGTGGGATTTTATGAGCAACGAGCAACTGATTCCAGTCGAGGTCGCGGCCAAGCTCCTCGAAATCAGCGCCGAGCGGCTGCGCCAGCTCAGGAAAGAGGGATACGTCGAGTTCCCCGAACGCGGCAAAACCACGCTGGTGTCTGCGGTGCGGGGATACATCCGGTTCCTCAAGGACGCCGCCGCGAAAGAGACGAAGACCTCGGCCAGCGCCAGAACGCAGGACGTTAAGACGAGGCTGCTCGAAATGCAGCTTCAGGAGAAAGAGCGCGAGCTGATCCCACAACAGGATGCACAGCTCGCGATGCAGCTGCTGGTCGGCAGCGTGAGTACCGTTATGGACACCCTGCCAGCGCGCATTACTCGCGACATGGAGCTGCGGGTGAAGGTTGAGGATGAAGTCCGTAAAGCGAAAGCCCAAATCTCCGAAGCTGTCGGCCGATTGTCAGGCGCTGTTGCAGATGGCAGCGACATTGATGAGGCCGGCTCCAAAGCTCGAACCTGACGAGTGGGGCGCTGCGAACCGGACCTATCCCCCGACCTCGGGCGTGCCTGGTCCGCGCGATCCGGGCCTCACCCCGTACATGACGCCCTTCTCGCGTGCTGTTGCCTCGCGCCTATATCCCCGAGTGGTCAACGTCACCGCCGCGCAGTCTGGCAAAACCGAGACCCTGCTCGATGTAATGGGGTCGCGCCTCGATCAGCAGCCCGTTCCCATCATCTACGTTGGACCGAGCCGCGACTTCGTAAAGGATATGTTCGAGCCGCGCGTGTCCGCGCTATTCGATGAAGCGCCTGACCTTGGAGCGAAGCTGCTGCGAGGGCAGGCCGACACCAAGTACGTCAAGATCGTCAGCGGCGTTAAGCTCCGTCTCGCCTATGCCGGTTCGACCACCTCCCTGAAATCGGACCCGTTCGGCCTCGGCCTGATCGACGAATACGACGAAATGAGCGCCAACGTGCGCGGGCAGGGCGATCCTCTCGGCCTGACCGAAGCGCGCGGCGACACCTACGCCGATACCGTCACGGCTGTCATTTCGACGCCATCGCAGGGCCGTGTTGATACTGAGGTCTGCCCAATCACGGGTCTGATCTACTGGACCAAATCCGACGAGGAGATGGTCAGCAGCCCGATCTGGCGCCTGTTCGATGGCGGCACGCGTCACCACTGGGCGTGGAAGTGCCCTCACTGTGAACGGCGCTTCATTCCGCGGTCGGACCTGCTCCAGATCGCAAAGGGAGCCACGCCGACACAGGCCAAGCGGGACGCCTTCCTGATCTGCGGCCACGAGGATTGCGGCGAGCCGATCCTCGAACACCACAAGACAGCGATGAATGCCACGGGCATCGCCATCGCACCGGGCCAGACCGTCGAAGAGGCTGAGCGCGGTGTGCATGTCGAGTCCGATACGTGGTCTATGTGGACCTCGGGCCTTTGCTCCCCGTTCAAGACATTCGGGGAACGAGCGCAGCGCCTCGTTCGGGCTCGCCTCAGCGGCGACCCGAACAAGGTCCAGACCGTAATGAACAGCCAATTTGGCGAGATCGCCATGCCGGTTGGTGACAGCCAAACACCCGCTTGGGAAGCGATCATGAAGCGCGTCTTGCCATATCGAGAGGGTGAATTTCCGGCCGAGGCGATCCGCCTGTTCGCTGCTGTCGACGTCCAGAAGCACTCGCTGCCGTTCGTCATTCGGGCCTTTGGCGAGAAGGGCAAATCGTGGCTGGTGCGGCACGGCGAGCTGTTCGGTCCTACCGACCAGCCTGAGGTCTGGGATGACCTATTCGCGCTGATGACTGGCGAGACCTACGGCGACGGCATGGCGGTGGAACACTGTTTCATCGACTCCGGCTTCCGACCAGACAAGCCAGACGGCGTGAACGTCCACGCGGTCTACGAGTTCTGCCGCCGGATGCCCTATCTGTTCACCCCGACCAAGGGTAAAGATGTGCAGTCCAAGCCCTTCACGATGTCGACGATCGACGTGAAGCCCGACGGCACGAAGCGCCTGTTTTCGATCCGCCTTGCTATCCTTCACACCGACTATTTCAAGTCGCTGGTGTTTGCTCGGATCGCGCTCGAACCGAACACGCCGGGGGCTTGGCACGTCCACTCCGATATTGATGAGGACTACTGCCGTCAGGTCACATCGGAGGAGCGTGCCGTCGTCGACGGTAAACCGAAATGGACCCGCCGCAGCCGCAACAACCACTTCCTCGACTGTGAGGCCATGGTCGAGGCTTGCGCCTTCTCGCGTGGCGTCAGCCGTCTGCCCTCTGGGCGACGTGAGGATGACTACGACGATGAGGAGGCGGCACCGCCACGCCCGCAGGGCGGGGCGTTGTCGGAGCGCGCCAGAGCGCGCGCCCCTGCTCACGAAACTGAACCAGATCCCGTTGAGGAGGAACGCCCTCGTCGGCGGGACCGAGGCTCGACCAAGGACCGCTTTGCGCAGCGGGGACGACGCCTCCGCCAATAAAGGACCACCCACATGGGCATCATTGACCGACTGGTCGGCAGCATCGCTGCTCCGGCCGTCAATAACGGCGTGTCTGCACCAAAGCCGCAGGCCGGTTACATGCGGAACAACCGTCACGTCGGCTTCCTGAACTGGCGTCCCGCGCTGCGCTCCTCCCAATCGGAGGTCAGTGAGGCGTGGGACATGGCTGCGGCCCGCGCCCACGAGTCCATCATCAACAGCGGGTGGCTCTCCGGCGCCGTCGAACAGGCTGTTGCTGACACCGTGGGTGAGGGCGTTAAGGTCAAGCCCGCGCCTGAGAATGCCGCCTTCGGTCAGGATGTGGCGTGGGCCCGCTCATGGGGACGGATGGTCAGCGCGAAGTTCGACCTTTGGGCCTCGACCCCTGCGCTCTGCGATGCAGCTGGCCGGCGCACGCTCTACCAGATGCAGGCGGATTCCTATCTCGGCTGGATCGGTATGGGCGAAACGCTCTCCATGGTTAAGCACCGAAGGGAAGCGTTCTATCCGGTCGGGACGAAGTTCAAGATGTTCTCGCCTTCGCGCCTTTCGCGTCACAGCGATGAGGCACAGCGGATCGTGAACGGCGTTAAGATCGACGCCGATGGTCGCGCACTGGCCTACTCGTTCAATGCGAAAACGGCGGCGCGTGAGGATGGGTGGAACCTCGACTACGACAACCAGACCGTCAGCGTGAACGCGCGAGACCGATACGGTCGTCCGATTGTGAACCACGTTTTCACGGGGCGCGCCGAGACCTATCGCGGCATCGGTCCGATGGTACCGGTATTGCTGCTGCTGCGGCAGTTCGACCAGCTCAACGACGGCACGCTCAGCGCGGCCCTGCTGCAATCCCTTTTCGCGGCTGTGATCACGTCCAGCAGCCCGACTGAGGAAGTTCTCGAAGGTCTGATGACCCAACAGGAATTGAGGGAAGTCGGACGCGGCGAGATGAGCCGCGCCGAGGTGTTTCTGGACGCTCAGGCCGGATACTATTCAGGCCAGCCCATCGACGTTGGTAGCACTGGCCGTATCGGTCATCTGTTCCCTGGCGATGAACTGAAGTTCCTCACCACTGAGGCCACTGGGCCTGATCGCGATGCGTTCAGTCGCGCCATTCAGCGGGAAATCTGCCGCTGTCTCGGCGTGAGCTACAGCAGCGGCACCGGCGACTATGCTGGGACGACCTACTATTCACTCGGCAAGTCGAATGATGACATCTTCGCCATCACGAAAAAGCGCCGTGCCGATGTAGTCGCCCCCGGCACCCAGCCGATTTACGACGCATGGCTCGAAGAGGCGATCGAGGTCGGATATGTCGAGTTCCCCGGCGGGATCGAGGCGTATCACTACCACCGCCATGCGGCCTCGCGCTCCATCAAGCGCGGTGATCCGAAGCCCATCTCGGACGTGCTGAAAGCGATGAAGGCCAATGAGGTTGCCCGCCGTTGCGGGTGGGTCTCTGACAGCCAGATCGCGGAGCAGTTCGGCTGGGACTACGAGGACGTGTGCCAGCGCCTGTCGGACGACAAGGCGCTGCGCGAGGAATACGGCATTCCCGAGCCTGTTTTCATGAACGCGGGCGGCGGCACTCCCACCGAACAAGACGAAGAAAAGGAGGGCGGCGATGACCGAGATGCCTGAAGACCCGTGCGCGGTTCTCGCTGAACTGCGCGCGGCCCACCGAGCGATCATCACCGGTCAGCAGGTCCGTGAGGTGCGCCACAACAGTGGCGCATCCGGCACCGACCAGCAGGTCACGTATGGCCCCGCCGACGTGGCGGCGCTGAACCGTGAAATCGCCCGATACGAAACACTGTGCACGGCGAGCTGCGGGAAAAAGTCCCGCTTCGCCATTTCAACAGGAGGTCGTCGATGACCAATCATCTGCTGAACATCGCGTCCCGCGTCGTGGGTCGCCCGCTGCTGCTGGAGCAGGGCAAGGCCGAGGTCATTCTGGACGTGCTTTCGGGCCGCATGGGTTACGCCTTCGAGCATGAGCCGATGCAGCCCGAGGCCAGCCGGTTCTTCGGCAGCCACTACGACAGCAACGGCAATTACAACGCAATCGAGCGCGAGGGGAGCGTGGGCATCATCCGTGTCCTCGGCTCCCTCGTGAACCGTGGCGCATACGTCGGAGCCTCCTCTGGGGTGACGAGCTACGAGGGGCTGGAACACCAAATGCGGGAAGCCGCGGCGGATGACAGCCTCACGTCGGTCATCATCGACATGAACAGCTCCGGCGGTGAGGCCGCAGGGATGTTCTCGGTCGCCAAGGCTGTGGCTGACCTGCGGGCGGTCAAGCCCGTGGTCGTCGTGGTGAATGAGACTTGCGCCTCAGCGGCCTACGGGATCGCGTCTCAGGCGTCCGAGATCGTCATTTCCGAAACCTCGTTCGTCGGTTCCATCGGCGTGGTCATGACCCACGTCGACGCCTCGGCCAAGCTCGAAAAAGACGGGCTAAAGGTGACGATGATCCACGAGGGAAAGCACAAGGTCGACGGCAACCCGTTCGAGCCGCTGGCGGACGGCGTGCTCGAACGGTTCAAGGCCGACGCCGGATACTTCTACTCGATGTTCGTTTCGCTCGTGGCCCACGGTCGCGGCGACCGGACCACCGAAGAACAGGCCCGCGCCACTGAGGCGCGGGTCTACATCGGCCAGCACGCAATCGATGCTGGTCTGGCCGACCGCATGGCGAGTTTCCGTGAAGTGCTTGCCGAACTCACCACCACCACCAACGCGGGCGATGCTCGCTCTAATCTAGGGAACGTCAGTATGACTGATAACACCACCACTCCGACCGCGAGCATCACTCAGACCCAGATGGATGCCGCTGTTGCCACCGCAAAGGCCGAAGGCGTGAAGGGCGAGCGTGACCGCTTCGCCGCGATCCTCGGCTCCGACGAGGCCAAGGCCAACATGTCCCTCGCGATGCACCTCGCGTCGAATACCGACATGGATGCAGACGGCGTGAAGGCTGCTCTGGCTGCGGCGGGTCCGGCTGCTTCGGCCTCCACCGGGACCGGATCCCGTATCGAGTCGGTTGCCGACCGCGCCGAGCACGGCATCGACGCCAACACCACCGGCACCAAGACGAAGGCCGAAGAGGTCGACGCCATGTGGGACTCGGCGCTCGGCTAACGCCGCCCCGATCCATCTGAACATCAATAAAGGAACGCAAAAAAATGGACAAATATACCGAGCCTAAGCTCTCGCTTGGTGCGCTTCTGACCGAAGGCGAAGGCCAGATCAGCCGTGAGGAAGTGACTTTCCCTGATGGCACCGACATTCCCGCATCGGCGGTCGTCGGCAAGATCACCGCGAGCGGCAAATACGTCGAGCTGGACCCCACTGCATCGGACGGCAGCCAGACCGCGGCAGGCTTCACGCTCTACCCGATCAAAGCTGACGGTGCCGACGTCAAGGGCGTCATCATCGCTCGTCTGGCCGAGGCGAAAGGCCCCGCGCTGGAATGGCCCGCAGGCATCACCGAAGCGCAGACGGCCACCGCCATCGGCCACCTCGCCAACCTCAACATCGTCGTTCGCTAACGCGCGTCGGACGTAAAGGATTTACACATGAACGAACTTCTCGACGCTGACATGTTCAGCCTGCACAAGCTCACTCAGGTTGTGCAGAAAACCAAATACCAACCGGCCCGTCTGGGTGAACTCGGTATCTTCGAAGCGGACTACATCGACCTGACCACCTTCATCGTGGAAATCACCGAAGAAGATGGCATCATGGTGCTGTCGCCGTCGGCACGCGGCGGTCCGGGTCAGACCTTCGGGGACACCGAGGGCCGTGGCGTGGCCTTTCAGGTCGCCCACTTCCAGATCAATGACTCCATTCTGGCCGACGCGGTGCAGGGTCGCCGTGCCATCGGTACCGCCGACAAGCGCCGCAACCTCGCGAACGAAGTTGCGAAGAAATGGCGCCTCCATCGCCAGCGTTTCGAGCTGACCGAAGAAAGCCAGCGTATGGGCGCGCTCAAGGGCATGGTCGTTTACTTCAAAAAGGATGGCTCGGTCAGCCACACCATCGACCTGTTCGACCGTTTTGACGTGACGCCCAATCCCCTCATCACTCTGAACTGCAAGTCCAGCCAGCCGGGCGCTCCGATCCTGCGTCAGCTCGACGAGATTAAGCGCCAGACCCTCGACAAGCTCGGCAATGTCGGCTTCCGCGAGCTGCGCTTCGAGTGCTCTAATGAGCTGTGGGACGCGGTCATCGACTCCGATGAAGTTCGTGACAGCTACAAGGGCACGAGCAAGGCCGAGTTCCTTCGCACCAGCTACATCGGCCCGAACCGTTCGTCGACCTATGGTGCGTTCGAATATGGTGGCGTGATCTTCGAAAATTATCGTGGGACCAATCAGGTGAATGTCGGCACTGGCAAGGCTCAGATGGTACCGATGGGCATCCCTGGCCTGTTCAAGACGGTTTACGGTCCGGCGGACTACAATGAAACCGTCAACACGCTGGGCGAAAAGCTCTATTCCAAGGTGAAGCCGAAGCCGAACGACAAGGGCTACGATCTGGAAATGCAGTCGAACCCGATGACCTACTGCTCGCGCCCCGAGGTGCTGCAAGAGATCGCGTTCGAGGTCGACGCCTAACGATGCAGGCATTTGAAAAAGCCATCGCCGCGATGACCGCGGCGGTGGCTACGCATTTGGGTCAGGATGCCACGTTCTACCGCGTCGAACGCTCCGGCAGGATCGTGGAGACCGAGACCCTTAGCGATGGGACTGCGCTGCGCGTGGTGCTGACCGATGCACCAGCCGCCGCCTTGGCCGACAACGGCACCCGTATTCGGGCCGTTGGGCAGGCCGCAGACATCACCATCGACGCCGCCAATCTGGCGAAGCTCGACCGGCCGCCCGAGAAGGGCGACCAGTTCCACGTCGTCACCTTCGGTGGCGTCATCAAGAAATTCAAAGTGAACACCACGCCGGCCTCCAACGGGGTCGGCGGTGTCGTCGTTTCGGTTTCCGAAACGACCTAGTGCGAGGGCGCCCCAATGATAACGCGTACAATTATCCGACTTTTGGCATACGACGCGATCAAGGGGCGCACCTCCGCCGGAGATATGGTCGAGGACAGCGCGATCGACAACATGGTGTCGCGGATCACGGCTGATGGCGGCGCCAAACCCGTCATCGTAATCTACACCGAGGAGCAGGCAGACCAAGCCATCGAACTGGTGTTCGAGGTGTTTATCGCCAGCAAAGCGGCGGTCAAGAATGGGGAGGGGGAGGACGAACTCACCATCAGCAGCACCGGCGATGGTTTCGAGTTCTTTCTCGACGTCATCGAGAACCAAATCTGCCGCCTGCTCAAGTCCGATCAAAGCGAAGCGGCGCAGCTGTTCCGGACGGTGTCTGGCCTCGACACCGTGTATCAGCACATGTCGAAGCGCGGCTCCAGCGTGGAGAGTGGCCCGCGTTTCGCGGCTCGTCAGATCACAATAACGCTGCCGAAAACGCTTCCCGCTCCCGCCGCTGGCGGTATCGTAGAGGGCAGCATTTGGGCGGATGTGATCACCTATTTCGAAGCGCACCCCGACCACTCCCCATTCACAGCCGTCATCGCCCACGAGCTTGCGCCCTACGGCGTGCCGATCGGCGTCATGCAGGATCTGATCGCTACGGGTCTCCCGAAGGATAAGGCGGGGCTGCTGAACCTCCTCGTGGCCGGCACCGAACTGACGGGCGAGCTCGCCTCTGAAATCAACGTGGAGCAGGCGGAATGAGCACGCTCCTCGACCTCTTTCGACGTGTCGCTGACCTCGAGCGGCGACTGAACGTCTCGAACCTGCGAGGCACGGTCCATTCCGTAGACGCCGCCGCAGGCACTGTACGGCTCGATCTGGGGCCAGACGACGCTGGGGGTAGGCTCCTATCCCCTCCGGTGCCTTACGCGCAGCAGGCGGGCGCTCTGAAGGTCCACGCGCCTCCTAGCACGGGCCAGCAGATGACCATCGTTTCCCCCAGCGGCGATCTAGCCGCTGGGGTGGCTCAGCCCCTCAGCTGGTCATCATCGGAAAGCAGCCCCTCGCAAAACGGGGCCGAGAACATGCTGACATTTGGCGACGTCAGTATCCTCCTGACCGAGAGCGGCGTGACCATCACGGTCGGCGGCTCCTCGGTTCAACTCACCGCCAACGGGCTGGCCGTAACCAGTAGCGCGATGACGCACAACGGCACGAACGTTGGCGCCACGCATGTTCACAGCGGCGTCCAGTCCGGACCTGCAAAAACTTCCACACCGGAGTGATAAATGTCCACCAAGCGAATTTATGAGGTCACGGCATCGGCGGGTCCGATTGTCGGTGGCGTCAAGAATCCCGGCGACGGTCAGCAGATCACTGTCTCCGAGCGGGCGGCGGAATACGACGTCCAGCAAGGCCACCTGATCTTCGTCGGTGATCCTGAGCCGAACCTCGAAAAGCCGGACGGGTACGTCCGCAAATCCTATCTGGATACGAAAGTCGACCTCGTTCTCGCCAAGGGCGACGAGATGGACAATCGCGTCAATGAAGCTGCGGATCGCGCAACGACCGTAATCGAGTCTGTCGCTCCTCTCGCCACGCTGCAACAGACGGCGACGCAGGTCACGCAGGACGCGGGCCGCGCCGAGGATGCGCGGGTCGCGGTCGAAGGCATGGAAGCCTTTGGCAACGATATGCAGAAGGACATGACCAACACGCATGACCTTGGCGGAAATTTCGCCACTGGACTTGTGAAGTCGGTCTCGGAACAGCAATACATCGACCTTCAGGCATTTGAGGTCGCGGCCCAGATCCGCCGAGGATACGGCCAGTCTGGTATTCGCTTCGGTCGCCACTATGCCGACGGCGGTGACGCTGCCTACCATCGCCCGTCGATGGTGTCGTTTGCCGCTCTGGGTGTGCACAACCATCCCAACTATCGCTTGATGTGCGGGATGCCGGAGCAAACCGCTATCATCAACGGGCATGAGATCAACACGCGACACTGCGATTACCGCATCATGCACGGTGTCGGCGGCGGTGCTTACCTCGAAGTCGAGGACGCTATCCCGCCTGCGGTTCCTCCCTCGGTGGCTACCAAGGCCACGCCTGAAGAGCAGGTCGCGGAAATGCGCGAATATCTGCGGGCATTCGGCGCAAAGGATGCGTCCATTCGAGCCGACTATGCCCAGTATTTCGACACCTACGTGTCGGTGCTGGAATGCTGGCTGGAAAACCTCGACGGTGACACGCTGTCCGACACCTTCCCGTCCTTCCGCCATCAGATCGACAACGGCGGACTGCGGTCGATGAACGACAACTACATGTCGATGTTCGGCTCGGGCCTCAAAGCGCGATTTGAGAACAAGGACTTCAAACCCACTGTCATTCGCGTGATGAATGACGACGGCAGTCCGCAGTTCGCCGTTCTACGGTATCGCATTTCGGCAATGCGTTTGGGAACCTATGCAGACTGGCCGGTTCACCGCATGGTCGAGCTGGTGGACGATCCTGCAACACGTCTGCGTCTTAGCAAAACTGACGACGATATCGACAAGACCCGTCTCGGTCGCTATCGCGTGCTGGGCAGCTTGGATGATCGCGGCTTCAAGCGCCGCACGGGACCGACCCTGCTCGACGACATCATGTCGTCGGTTCCAGGCTTGGATGGTGTCGGAGCGAATATCGAGGAGTCGTACCTTGATACAAATAACGACCACTCGACATTCACCCAGCGCCTGAAGAAATACAAAACCACAACGGCTCTGAATTCGGCGTACTACAACCGGTTTTACTCCTACGAGCAGGCTGGTGCAGCGGGGCGTCGTGACTATCGTCGCGGCTGGAATGATCCGACTTTGTTTGTGGCATCCACGACGAAGAGCGAGGTGGCTCAGCTGTCCGGTATGGGTGGCGGCCACCGTGTCAGTTGGGCCATCCCTCTTGAACTGATCGTTGCCACACCATTGGGTCTGTGGAACCCGTATGACGTTCAGGTGCTCAACGGAAACCCGACCGGCAGCGGCAACACCGAGGCAAGCCCGTATTCAGGTGTCTACCAGAATGGCTACTGGTTCATGACGCCATCGGACCTGTTCGATGTGGAAGGCACTGACATTGATCCGGCCGATACTGACGAGGCCGCGTGGGTTCAGTGTGATGACGGCGAGGTTCGCCTGATGCGCGGGTCCGGCATCTACGTCCATATGCCTGAAATCTCCGGCATTCAAACAGCTCGGCTGCGGTATCCCATCGCACCGATGCACGACGAAGGCTCGTTTGCCTTCGGCTACATGAAGGCGTTCGAAACTGAGCAGGGTGAACTCTCTGCACAGATCGTTGCGGAACTTTTGGAACAGCGTAAGGCGCTGAAAAAAGGAGGGCTGCTGTAATGGCGCTCAATGACTCACTGACGGACATTCTCCGAAACTTCGACAGCTACACCGAAGACCTCGACAAAGCGCGAGATGGCTACGCCGAACTGCAAACCCAAATCACCTCGGGCTTGCAACCACTGTACGGCCTTCTGCCGAACCAGCTGGGATATGACCGTGACGGCGACGGACTACCTGACGGCTGGAGGCTGCCGGCAAATGCTGGCGTTACGTCGTGGGAGATGGTCGAAGCATTTCAGCCGCTACCGAAATCCAACATTACGCCCTCGGCGTTGGAAACGGAGTTCTATAACGCGTTTAATACCTATGAGAGCGGGGACTACGGCTATCGCCTCGAAGGTCTGCATGTGTGGCGCGTCTCGTGGGACATGTCTCAAATGGATGAGGGTGCGTCCCTAAGCAACGGAAAGTTGGCACTCTTTTCGGCATGGCAAATGCCGCGATTTTCGACCATGGCTATGTGGCTGAAAGAAGAGGTGCCAGGCTGCTTTGGCGATCTCGAGGGCGGCACTCGGTTCCATCGTATCGGAGACGACGGGTGGGGACTTTTCACCACGCGCACTGCTGCCGATAAAATTTGGAATTATCCCGGACAATACGCCGATCAGCACCTCCGTTTTCAGCAGGACACTTTCGCCCCTGTCGGCTCCGCTCTGATCGTCGGCCCTCAAGTTGTGTCCTGCTACGTTCCTGTTGAGGCGACTGGCTGGAACATCATTCCTAGCCTCAATCGCCAAACTCTTGGCGACGGATACTCCTACAACCTTGATGGCAATTCTAACCGCTGGGACACCTGACATGAAAATCCTCTACAATTACGCGACCATCCTGAACTACGGCGGCTTCTGCTCCCAGACCGCAGCGATTGCTATGGCACGGGATCAAATCGGCGCTGACTTCGATCCGAACCTTGTCTCTCGTGAAGCCGTCACATCGGTGGAAGCAAAGCTGTTGGTACGGGAAGCCATTGGCGAGATTGCTGGGGACCAGCAGTCGCTGCTCGGGACCACCTCGGATGCTATTGGCCTGCTGTTCTTCGAGGTCGCGAAGTTCGCGATTGCGATGAAGGATCAGAACAGCCTTGCTGACATTCGCAGCGCGGCCACCCCTCTGGCCGACATGATGGCTCCGGTCATTGCGCGGGTCGAGGCCGGCGACACGCTCCTGACCCATCAGGTCAAGGGCGAGGCCAACGTGATCGAAGAGATGGAGCAGCGCGCCACTCAGGTTGCGACTGTCCTCCAGTCCGTACAGTCGGCCTAACTAAGCCTCAAAGACAGTAGCGCAGAGGGCCCGCTTTCGGCGGGCCTTCTGCATTTCATCAACGGAGAAATGACCAATGGCTAAATACAAAGTAACGAACCTCGCGGGCGTGTGGATCACCTCGAAGGAACGCAACCCCGGCGCTGGTTCGATTGTCGAGCTGAACGGCAACGACCCCGAAACCCGGCGTGCTGTCAAAGACGGCGCGATCAAAGCCTGCAAGGATGACCTGAAGGCCGAAAAATCCACCGAGACGGCGGATAAATAACGATGGCACCAGCCGTAGGCATCAACGTTGAGACTGGCGCGGCGCTTGCGGGCTGGGACCACGTTCAGCAGTCGCTCGCCATTATCCTGCGCACACAGTTTGGCGAGCGGCCCAAGCGTGAGTGGTTCGGTTCCTTCGTGCCGGACCTTCTCGGTCGCTCCATGACCACGACCGATCTGAGCCGCTTCATTGCGGCCCTCACGTCGGCCATCGAACAATTCGAGCCACGCTTCGACGTGGCATCCATCACGACCGAGGCAGATCCGCGCGACGGGTCGGTGCAGGTCGTGATGTTGGGACATTACCGCCCGAACGCACTCACTGGTGACTTTGCCGTCGACGGAGACGTCCGGCAGGTCACGGTGGGAAGCGCGGGCCTCATTCGCTGAGGCATTCATGAACATTGTGGACCTTTCCAGCTACCCGAAGCCCGAGGTCATTAAGGCTCTCGACTTCGAGGCTCGTGTGGCGGCTATCAAGGCGACTGCAATCGAGATCATGCCCGACCTCGAGGCCGTGCTGATGGGAACCGAGGCTGAACCGCTGGTAGCAGTCATCGAGGCGTGTGCCTATCACATGACGTTGCAGGATCAGCGCGGGAACGAGGACGGCACCTCGATGCTGATCGCATACGCGACCGGCGCCAATCTCACTCACCTCGCGGTCACTCAGGGCGTCGAGCGGCTGGATGGGGAGACCGACGAGCGCCTGCGCAAGCGTCTTCTGCTGTGGATGAGCGGTCACACGACCGCTGGCTCGGTGTCCTCATACAGATACTGGGGCCACACAGCCGACGTGGATGTTCACGACATTGGTGTAACCTCACCGTCTCCCGGCGAGGTCCAACTTGTTGTGCTGTCGGATAGCGGTACAGGCGCGCCCAGCTCCGCGCTGGTCCAGAAGGTTCTGGCAGCCGTCAACGACGAAACGGTTCGCCCGATCTGCGACTCTATCACCGTCCTCGGCGCATCCATCGTGACGGTGAATGTCGCTGCGACCATCACGGTGCGCTCTGGTCCGGATGCTACCGCAATCGCAGAGGCGGCAGAGGCGGACCTATACGCGTACTTCGAGGAAATCCGGCAGGTCGGGCAGGACGCCACGGAGTCGGGCATTCACGCCGCTCTGCATCAGTCAGGCGTGAAAGAGGTCACACTGACCTCGCCATCCTCGACAGTGGCCGTGTCTGAGCTTCAGTCACCTCGCCTCGGGACGGTGGACCTGACCATAGAGGTTGCGACATGACCGAGCCAATCCTCCCCACCTCGATCGGTCCGGTGGCGCGCGTCATAGAGCGCGCCATCGTGGCCCATCTTGCATCGACGACGGTGCTGACCACGCTCTACGATCCGCAGAAGGCACCCGCTGAGGTGCTGCCGTGGCTCGGCTGGGCCATCGGCATCGACTGGTGGTCATCTGACTGGTCGGAAAGCGAGCGGCGTGACGTGATCGAGCGGGCAACCCTGATCCACCGCCGCAAGGGGACGCCATGGGCGATCCGTGAGGCTATGCGGGTTATGGGCTTTCCGAAGGTCCGCATTTTCGAGGACTACAGCCTGAACCTCTACGACGGGGGAACGGCTCGTGACGGCTCCTCGAACCGCGCTGGCGTCGATCACTGGGCCGACTACCGCATCACGGTTCAAACCACCGTCACCATTGCCCGTGCCGAACACATTCGGCGCGTTCTTGCATCCATCGCGCCTGCCCGATGCAGGCTGCGTGAGCTTAACTTCACCGCCGCGGCCCACATCTACAACGGCACTTTAGCGCGGAACGGCACCTATTCGAGAGGCGTAGCATGACGAACCTGACCAAATCCGCTGGCTGGCCCGAGGTCCGCCAGCTCGAAGAGACCGACCCGGTTCTCGGCGGCGCCCCGAACCCTGAAACGGGCGAGGGATTGGATAACGTCCCGCACCTTCAGCTGCTGCAACGCACTGAAAAGCTGAAACTCAAGTTCGACGAGCTCGGGATTTGGGATGATGCCAACATTGAGGACGTGACCGACCTCGATGCGATTGAAGGCACGAAGTTTTTCCGCTTCGATGTGAATGCACAGTCAGCCCCTCCCAGCAACAACAGCTACGTCGCAGTCGGCCATCAGATTGAGTCCTCGGAAAAGACTGCTCAGATGGTCCACATCTGGCAAGACACGGCAATATACGTCCGGATCAAGAACTCGGGCGGCTGGACCGATTGGGAGGCTGTTGTCACCAGCCGTCGGAGCGTGAACACGGCTGGCCTTGCGTCTGGTGGTGGCAGCCTCGCAGCTGACCGCACCATCAACGTTCCTGCGGCGTCTCAGTCTGAGGCCGAGGGCGGCACGGTGACGAACCGCGCGATGACGCCGCAGCGCACCGCGCAGGCCATCGACAAGCGCGTTGGGGATATGTTGCTGACGCCGCAGTCGCGCTCGATCAGCACCACTGGCTTGCTGACAGGTGGTGGAAATCTCAGCGCCAACCGTACTCTGGATGTGAAGATTGCAACGCAGTCCGAGGCCGAGGCCGGATCGTCCGACAGTCGCGCAATGACACCCTATCGGGTGAAGCAGGCGTTTAACCGCTTCTTCTCTGACGTGAAGGGCGTTGTGCAGGGCCGCAAAATCAATACTGCTGGCCTTGCATCTGGCGGCGGTGATCTTGCCGCTGACCGCACGATCACGGTCGAAGCTGCGTCTCAGTCCGAAGCGGAGACAGGCACCATCAACACTAAGGCCATGACGCCGGTGCGGGTGAAACAGGCCATTGAAAAGTTCATGAAGCCTCAGCTGCTCAGCCTCAGCACCAATGATGGCTACATCCGCCTGCCGAATTTCCTCGGCGGCCTGATGATAGCTTGGGGGAATGTAGGCGGTGTCAGCTCTGGCACTGACGTGTATTTCGGGACGCCGTTTCCGAACTACATTTTCACGGTCATCGTAACGGATCAGGCCAACGATTTGTCAACCATACGCAGCCACGTAGTCAGCGTTTTTCAGACTACGCTGCAGTCGTTCAAATGCCTTGTCGTCCGCACTGACGGCGGGGGAGCCGAGGATCTGACAACGAACATTAGCTACATCGCAATCGGTCGGTAATCACGCCCGAAACCACGAACCGAAAGGCCCGCCATAGTGCGGGCCTTTTTCTTTATCCAAGGAGAAAACGTCAATGACGACCCCGACTTTCGGCGTGAGCATTCAGCCGACCAACGATGAGGCACAGGCCCCGATCTGGAGCGACTTTTCCGTTGTCGCCATGATCGGCACCGCGCCCGATGCCGACGCGACCGTGTACCCGCTCGACACTCCGGTGCTGGTCTACACCAACGAAACCGAAAAGCTGGCGAAGCTCGGTCTCGACGGCTCGCTACTTCCCGCTCTGATGTTCATGAAGGCACAGCTCGGCGGCGGCGCTGCCAAGGTCGTGGTGCTGCGCATCGCGGATGGCGGCACCCCACTCGAAACCGTCAACAACGCCGTCGGTGACGGCATCTCGACGGGCATCAATGCGCTGCTGGATGCAGGCCCGCTGCTCGGCGTCACGCCGCGCATCGTTGTCGCTCCGGGCCTCTGCGGCATTCGTGCCTCGCTTGGTGAGGCCAACGCTCTTGCCGCCGCCCTGCCGCCCGTCCTCGACAAGCTGCTGGCTCACGCCATCGTCGACACCCCAGGCGTGGACGAGGCCAACGACCTCGACTGGCGCGAGTCTCACTCGCACATGCGCCTCATCCCCGTTACCCCTGCGGTGATCCGCACGGATGGTGGGGAACAGATCACCGTGCCGGCCTCGGCTGGTATCGCTGGCCTCGCGGTTTACGTCGACAACCTCAACGGCGGCCTGCCGTTCCGCTCGTGGGCCAATCGTCCCATTCAGGGCATGGAGAAGCTGACCCGCACCATCCGGTTCGACTTCTTCGATGGCGCCAACGAGGGGCAGACGCTGCTTGCCAACAACATCGGCATCATCGTTCGTTCCGAGCGTGGCGTTGATGGTCAGGGGCAGGGTGGCTTTATCTACGTCGGCACCGACAACCTCTCTGACGACCCGCTCTGGCAGTTCTACAACGTCAGCCGCGGCCGCGACTACATCAACAACATGGTCCGCAACACCGTGTCGACCTATCTCGGTCGCTACTCGCTGACCGGACAGGCGGTGCAGGCCATCTTGACCACGATCCGCATGGGGCTGGATGAACTGATCGCTCAGAACATGATCCTCGACGCCGAGGTCTCGTTCAACGCCGTCGACAACTCTGTCGCGGAACTTCGTCGGGGTCACGTAACCGTCCAGTTCCGTGGCGAGGAAACCCCCGTCATTCGCCGTGTCACCGTCAAATCCGGCCGCATGGTCGAGGCTGTCAACGACCTCATCAGCGACCTCGCCGCGCTCTAACGCGGCCCGCTTAAAAAGGGATAATCCACATGACTCAATTCCTGCTCAAAGAGGAAATGAACCTCTTCGTGGGCGACGATCCGGACGCGTCGAACCACCTCACTCTGTCCGAACTGGCTCTGCCGAAGCTCGAAGAGATGAGCTTCGACTTCCAAGGCGGCGGCGCAGCGTTCGGGCTGAACATGAAAGGCGGCGGTTTCAAGCCGCTCGCCGCTTCGTTCAAACTGGCTGGCGTGAACCTCGACGTCATGAAGTATTTCCAGCTCGACGAGACGAACACGCCGTTCACCGCGCTCAGCGCAATGCGTGACCAGCTCACCGGCGCCCTCAAACCGGCTAAGGCCATCATTAACGGTCGCCTTGGCACCATCGAGGAGGACGCTTTCAAAAAAGGCGAGATGAGCCAGCACGACTACGGCATCACCGGTATCGTTCACTACGAGCTGCACATCGACGGCAAGGAACTGTACTACTTCGATTGGGCCCGTGGCATCGTCCGCGTCGACGGCGTGGATAAGCGCGCCAAGGTCCGCTCGATGCTGAACATTCCGGGGGCGTAACGCATGGCACGTCTCACAGAGAAAGAGCGCACGCTAACCCTGATCGAGCCGATCGTCGTCGAAATGCCGACGTTCGACGCTGACGGCAACTTGGGTGGCACGGAGGTCGTGACGATTGACACCATCACGGCCATCTATCCCAAGGGGCGCCACATCAAGCGCATCTATCGCATCGAAACCGAGACCGAGGACCGCTTCGAACAGGCTCTCGGCGCTATCGGTGTCCTGTTCAACTTGACCGAGGCTCAGGTCGATGAACTCGACGCCGACGACCTCGAAGCCGCGACCGATCTGATCGAAAAGGTCATGCCGGAAAAAAAAGCGGCGAGCGGGCGAAAATCAAAAACGCCCGCCAAGTAATCGCAGAGGTGTCAGCGGTGTTTTCCACACCGCTGCCCTTCCTGTTCGACATGGATTGGGTCGAGCTTTGCGAGTGGCACGAAGAGGCCCGCACAATCGTTAAACATCGGAGCATCTAATGGCTATCCGCACCTCCCGTATCGCGGTCGAGCTCGTCGACCGCGCCTCCTCTGTCGCTGATCGTGTGTCCAGCCGCGTGCGCAACCTGACACGCTCGGTCACAGAGGGCGGGTATGGTGGATATTCGACCACGGCCCGCCTGACCTCGGCTGTCGAACGCAACCAGCAGGCACTTGCTGGCGCTCGCGCCGGTGTCGCTGATGCCGTCGCGGGTTACTACATGCTGCGCGAGGCCATCGGTGGTCCGGTGCAGGCGGCGATGGACTTCGAGTCCGCAATGGCGGACGTCAAAAAGGTCGTCGACTTCGGCAGCCCGCAAGGGCTTGCCGACTTCGAGAGCGCTCTGAAAAACCTTTCCACCGAAGTTCCCATTTCCGTGGCTGGTCTGGCTGAAATCGCCGCCGCTGCTGGTCAGGCTGGTATCGCTGGCGAGGAGCTGGTGAAGTTCACCGAAGCCTCGGCCAAAATCGCCACGGCCTTCGACGTGTCCGCCGATGTGGCGGGCGAGTCCATGGCGAAGATGATGACCGGTCTGGGCCTGACGCTCGACGAAACCATCCTCCTCATGGACGCGATGAACCACCTGTCGAACACGCAGGCATCGTCGGCTGAAGAAATCCTCGACGTGGTGCGCCGCGTCGGCGCATCTGCCAAGCAGTTCGGCTTCACGGCAACCGAAGTCTCTGCCTTCGGCTCGGCAATGATCGCGGCTGGTTCAGAATCCGACGTGGCAGCGACTTCGTTCCGCAACATGGGCCGCGCCCTCACCATGGGCGAAAGCGCGACCGCGCGTCAGTCCGATGCACTCAAGGCATTGGGCCTCGATGCTGGTCAGGTGGCTCGTGACATGCAGGAGGATGCGGTCGGTACCACCATCGACGTTATGGAGCGCATCAGCCAGCTTCCAGCCGAGATGCAGGCCGCTATCTCCAACGACCTTTTCGGCTCTGAGGCCCGCGCCCTAGGCCCGCTCCTCACGAACCTCGACCTGCTGAAACGCAGCCTCGGTCTCGTCGGGGATGAAGGCGACTACGCCGGTTCTGCGTTCGACGAATTTGCGACGCGGAACGATGTGTTTCAGTCGCGGCTCCAACGGTTCCTGAACCGCTTCGAGCGTCTAAAGATCGCCATCGGCAACGGGCTTCTGCCTGTTCTGTCGGACCTCATGGGTGCAGTCGAGCCGGTGATCAGCAGCCTGACCCTCTTCGCTGAGAGTCACCCCAAAATCACGGCTGGCGTCTTTGCCATTGCTGCGTCCCTTGTTGCCCTTCGGGTCGCGACCAGCACTCTGCGGTTCGCGGGCCTGCTGGGGCGGGGCGGGGCGCTTGACCTCATGGCGTTCGGCTGGAACCGCGTGGGTCGTCGCATCCAGCGTGCCGCTGGCGCGAATATCGCGTTGCAGTCCTCCCTTGCGGCCATGAATGGGGTCCGCCTCGGGCGTCTGGGGCGCATCCGCGCCGGACTGTCTGGGATCGCTCGAACCGCTGGACCGCTGCGGATACTGTCGTCCGTCGTCGGTGTCATCAGCGGTGTGATCGCTGGTCTCTCGGCTGGACCGATCGCGGCGGTTCTCGCAGTGGTCACTGCCCTCGCATTGACGGGTGGCTGGCTGTGGCGGAATTGGGACAAGGTGTCGTCTACGCTCAGCGGGATCTGGCGATCCGTCAGGGAACGACTCCAGCCAGCATTCGAGACCCTACAGCCTGTGATGGACGGGTTCGCGGCTGTCGGTGACAAGGTTTGGGGCGCGTGGGAAAAGGTCAAGGAACTGTTCTCCGGCCTCGCTGGTCTCTTCGTCAGGAACACCCTGACCGAAGAGGAGAAAGCGGAGCTCGAACAGAACGCCTATGACGCCACCGAGGCCATGTTCACCAAGTTCGAGGATTGGGTGCAAAGCATGGCTGGCCTCGCGACCGACCTCTATACCGCTGGTGCCGATTGGATCACCTCACTTTGGGACGGTGCAAAGGACAAAGCCGCCGAAATGATGGAATGGTTCACGGGCCTACCCGGGCGCATTGCTGACGCTGTTGGCACGCTCGATATGAGCAAGCTGTGGTCCGACGGTGTTCCTGAGGATGCCGTTGCCCTCGACCCCAACCAATCGGTTTTCGGCACGGCTCTGCCTCCGCCTCCGACCGACGGCGCGCCTGATGGCGCTCGTCGCTCCGGCGGTCCCATCACGGCTGGCAACAGCTACGTGGTGGGTGAGGACGGCCCTGAGGTCGTGACCCCGACCCGCAATGGGTATGTCCACCCCAACCGGAGCCTTGACGCTGAGGCGGGCGCTCCGCGCCGCTCCGAACGTGAAAGCGGCGGGGTGACGGTCGGCGCTCTGCACTTCGCGCCACAACTCTCGTTCCCCAATGCGGGGCCGGAGGACGCGCGCCGCATAGCTGAAGAGGCAGTGCGGCTCATGGAGGAAAAGCTGCGCGAGCTTCAGCGCGGCAGCTTTGCTGATGGAGTCTACTGATGCTGATGACAATCGGACTGCTGCAATTCAAGGTCCAGCCTCTGGCTTTGGCCGAGTTCAGCAGAACCTTCGGCGCTGACTACGCCAGCAAGCCCGTGGTCGGCGCAGCGCCCGTGCTGGAATATGTCGGGCCTGCGGCGACCACCTTTTCCCTGAGTGCGAAACTCTATCCCCACAATTTCGGGGATGGGGCCAGCATCGCGATCCTCCAGCAGATCGTGGCGAGCGGGAACCCGCAATACATGATCCGAGGCGACGGCGCGCTCTTCGGTTGGGTTGTCATCGACAACGTGACCGAGGGGCATAGCCAGCTCGCGGAGAACGGCGTGGGCCACATCGTTGATGTGGATCTGAGCCTGATCAAATCAGGACCGCCTGACGGGGGTCTCTACTACAGCGTTATGAGCCAGCTATTCGGATGACGGACAAAACTGAAACCATCACAGTGAGGACCGACCAGACCACCGTTTCGATGCTGGTCTGGCGTCGATACCGTCGCCCGATGCCAGGTCTGGTGGAGCGCATCCTCGCTCTGAATATCGGGCTGGCATCCTCGCCCTTCATCCCAGTCGGGACCGAGGTCGTGATGCCCATCGAGGAGGCGACGCAGCAGAATAGCGTCAAACTGGTGACGCTATGGTGAAGCGGTCAGTCGCACAGATCACCGTTGGCGAAACCGTCCTCACGATGGAAAGCAAAAGGCTGATGCGTATCCGCGTCAACCTGCCAGCCGAGGGGGAGGCGGCGAACGCCACCATCACCGTGGACTCCACTGGTCTGGCGATGCCGTCTCGCGGCGATGAAGTCACCATCGACCTCGGCTGGGATGGGCAGGGGCTTGCGCGTGTGTTCAAGGGCCGCATCGACGATGTGACCGACAACCTGTCGCGCAGCGCGGGCCAGACCTTCGAAATCACCGCCCGCGGCACCGACACGCTGGGGGAGGTCAAGACGACCCGTCGCCGGCACTGGGACAACGCCACGGTCGGCGCGATCGCCGCCGACCTCGCGTCCATGTCAGGGCTGACCTCGAACGTCGCTCCGGACCTCGCGGGTGTCTCGGTGCCGTACTTCGCCGCCATTGACGAGAGCGTATTCCAAGCCGGAACGCGCCTCGCGTCTCAGGTCGGAGGGCATTTCCGCATTGAGGGCGACGAAATGCTGATCGCCTCGAAAACGGCGAACTACGCCGCCGTGGCTGCGGCCACCTACGGCAAAAACCTGATCGAATATTCCATCAGCACCATCCGTGCTCGGAACCGCTTCGGCGTGATCGTTGGTCAGTATTTCGACAGGGGCTCGTCCTCCATCAAAACGGTGGAGGTCGAGACCGAACTGAATAGCACCGCGCGCTACACCATCCAGCCTCCGGCCGCCTCGAAAGAGGACGCCCAAATGAGGGCCGAGGCCATGGCTGCGACGTGCGCGCGGGACAGCTCGTCGGGGACAGTGACCATCGACGGGGGAGTGGTCATCTGTGATGGCCGTATTGTTGTCTCCGGCACCAAGTCGGACGGCGAGTATCGAGTAGTGGGAGTTACACATGAATGGTCAAGATCAGGCTGGACGACCAATGTGTCGATCGGTCTCGCGTCGCAGGACGGTGGAGGGGAAAGTGCCGACAATTGATAACCAAATGGCGCGGTATCTGAATGAGCCGCGCCGCCGTGCAGAGGTGAACGCTGCGCTCTGCGCATTGTGGTTCGCGGGTGTGAACCTCTACTTTTCACAGGCATACGGCGACCCCTTGCGTTGGGCCGGTGGCACCGAGCATCAGCACTTTTTGCTGAACCTGTCTGTGCTGATCGCGTGCATGGTTCACAGCCTCGGCATTTGGATGAACGGTCGCTGGAAACACGGCGTCTATTCCACGGCCCTCCGAATGATGGCGATGGCCTATCTGTGCGGTGTGGCTGGCACTATGAGTATCAGCGGATTTATCGCGCACAACAGCGCCTTCGCGATCTATCCGCCGTGCGTTTTTTATTTTTTCCAAGGGGCCAGAGCCGCGTTCAATGATTGGCGGATGGCAGTGAACGGGTACCGATATGACTGACGAAATCGAAATGCTGCCGCTGGATCAAATCTCGGATGCTGGGCCTGCCGCCGTTGTCGTCGCTATCTGTCTGGTGCTGATCGCGTATCGCTCGGTATTCGCGCGCTTCATGAAGCCCGTTGAGCATCCCGCAGAAACGGCATTGAAACAGTCCCAGAGCCAGTTCGGCACGATGATGCAGGACCTGAAACACGTCGTTCGTATCGCTGACGAAATGAAGCGGGATCAGCGCGACCTGTTGGAAAACGACGCCGAGATTAAGGCCAGCATGAAACGGATCGAAAAGGACGCCGCCGAAATCCTGCTGCACATGCGATACGCCACCCAGCACATCGCGCCCGGTCCGCGTACCGACTGATCAAACCATCATTAACGATCACCCAGAGGGCGGCACTTCGGTGCCGCCCTTTTTCCTGTTTACGGAGGCCGATATGGCAACGGAAATGAAGCGCATCATTGCGCACTGGACGGGCGGCGCTAATCGCGCTTCCTCGCTCGACCGAGAGCACTACCACAAGATCGTCGAAATCGACGGAACGGTGGTCACTGGAAACGAGACCATTGCCGACAACATTGTCACGTCCGATGGCGATTACGCGGCTCACACGCTGCACCTGAACACCGGCAGCATTGGTGTTGCGGTCTGCGGCATGGCTGGCGCTGTGGAAAGCCCGCTGTCCTGTGGCGACCACCCCATCACCGAGACGCAGTTCGATGCCTTCTGCGAAACGATTGCGCGCCTCTGTCTGGACTACGACATTGAGGTCACGCCCCAGACGGTCCTGACCCATGCCGAGGTCGAGACCAATCTCGGCGTGAAGCAGCGGGGGAAGTGGGACATTACCGTGCTGCCGTGGCGCTCCGATCTGCGCGGTGCACGGGTCTGCGGCGACTACATGCGCGAGAAGGTCAAGCAGACGCTCGGCGCACGTCCGCAGCGTCAGGCTGACCCGCGTCCGATCCTCCGCACCGGCGATCAGGGCATTGCAGTTGCAGAGCTTCAGCACGACCTCGAACAGCTCCGCTACTTCGTCGGCCGCGTCGACGGGATCTTCGGCCCGCGTACCCGCGACATGGTGCTGGCTTTCCAAGCCGATCACGGCCTGCCCACCACGGGTGTGGCCGACCATGCTACGCGGCAGGCGCTCGATCACGCTGCTCCTCGCCCCGAGCGGGACGTGTCGCAGGAGGAAATCGACCAGAAGTCCGGCACCTGTCAGGACGCCCGCGTTACCGAGGCGGTCGGCGGTGTCGTCGGTGTCGGAGGCCCCGCTGTAATCGCCACACAGATCGACGACGTAAGCGCATCCATCGACACCGCATCCAACACCATGACGGGCCTGAGCGGGGCGCTCTCGCGCGCCTCCGAGCTGGTGACTGCGAACTGGCCCGCGCTGCTCCTGATCGGCGGCTGTGTCGCGGTCTGGTTCATCCTCCGCGCCAATGCTCGTCAGACCCGCGCCCGTCGCCTTCGCGATGCGCGTGAAGGCCGGAACCTGGCACGATGATGGGGGTGATCGTTGCCCGCATCTTCGGATCGCGGCTGGGCCGCTCCGTTACCCTCCTCCTCGGCCTCGTGGTCGCGGTGTTGGGCTACGGCGCGAAAGAGAAACTGAACGGGCGGCGCGAGGAACAGATGCGCCGCCGTATTCGTGACCTCGAACGCATGAAAGGAATGCAAGATGCGGGGAAAGCTGTGGATCGTTCTCGGGCTGGCATTGATGGCCGGCTGCGAGATGGTCGGTTCTGAAAAACCTATCGGCACGGCCTCGGTCGTGACCTCTGAGCCGTGGAAAATTGTCGACTATGACCCTGCGTTTCAGATCGCGGTGGCCGACGAGCTAATGGGGCTGCCGGAGGGCAGCCCCATTGCTGTGATGATCGCTGATTATGCTGTGCTGCGCGCTGAGCTGCGTGGCGATGCTGACTGATGATCACGCTGGCGTTCTATAAGGATGACAGTCGGTGGCTGGATAAGATTATCCAGCTCGCCACCGGCGGTCCCTATAGCCATGTCGAAATGATAGCAGGACCGGCGGAGGTGGACGAGTGCCACCTCTGCCTATCCTCGTCATGGCGGGATGGTGGGGTAAGGTCGAAGTATATCCGCCTGCGCAGTGAGGCGTGGGACGTGGTTCAGCTTCCCGTTCCCGCAGAATGCACGAGTTTCATTGAGACCCGATTGGGCCTCAAATACGACGTCGCGGGCGTACTTTTATCGCGCGTCTGTCCTTTGGACATTTTCGGTCCGAACCGCTGGTTCTGTAGCGAGATCATCGCTGCTGCGCTTGGCATGTCTCGGTACCACGCAATCAGCCCGAACGGGCTGTATGACATTGTGACCTATGACCCGTGATGGGTTGATGCCCCCGCTTTCGAGCGGGGGCTTTTTTGCGTTTCTGGGTCAGCGATACGCGCCGCATGTGAACAGTCCGGTAGGAACATTTGTGCCCGAGGCAGAGAACGAACCCACGGGGAGGTCATCCCATCTTCCGTCCGGCAATTTGCCGTGGTCGTAGTGCGCCGTGGCTGGCAGCACCGAAACCAGCCTGCCGGATGGTTTGAGGAACTTTCGGGCGTGGGCCAAGTGTTTGAGGTAGTGCTGACCATAGAACGGGGGATTCATCAGCACGAAGTCGTAGATCGGGTCGGGGTGAACCTTCAGGAAATTGGCGACCTGAACCGCATAGCCCTTCTGGCGGCACACCATCGCCCGCGCCTCGAAATACTCGATGCCGTCGACGATCACCTCGCAGGACCGCATCCGGGTTTCCTTCTGCATCGCGAGAAAGCTGTGCAGCGCGTCGATCAGGTGGCCCTCGCCGCAGCTCGGTTCGAGTAGGCGCACCGTTCCTTGGTGTGGCAGGTCTAGACGAGACACGGCTTTCATGGCGGCCTCCTGAGGTGTCCAGTAGAATTGCAGGTCCGTGGAGACTTCGCGCGAGCCTTCTGGTTTCATCCCCTCCGGTGCAGGGGCGTCCGGCAGCACTTGGCCGTAATACTCGGCCAGCGCCTCATTGATCTGACGCTGGGCGGTGCGGTCGAAGAGGATGTGCATATTCCCGTTTTTGAATCCGCGACATGTGCAGCCGAATATCACCGCTTCCTCGTCTGATTTTGCAAGCGCCAACAGCGCGGCCTTTTCCTTGTACTCCAGCTTTGGCTGATCGTTCAGGCGCGCCATCGCGTCGATAACGTTCCAGAACTGACCCGCGCGCCAACGGTCCTCGACATAGGCAGTGCACGCGCCGGAAATCACCATCCGTTTCGGCAATCCCTTCACCCCGATCGCCACCTTGCTGTGAGACTTGTAGGCCGGATCGAGGTCGGTGAATGCCTCGGCTACACCGCGCAGCATCTGAGCCCGCTCGTTGATGAGGAAGTCACCGAACAGCTCGACGATCTTTTCCTTCGTGAACTCGGGCGGGTTTTCGAGCATCCGGTCGAACTTGTCTTTGTCCTTGGCGGTGCAGCGGTCCCAGATTTTCAGATACGACATGGTGTACCGCCAAGCCGAAAGCAGCAGGGCGGCATTGGCTTGGCGCGCCTCGTATTGCGAGAGGAGGCTTGCTGCCGTCCAACTCCCTGACTGTCCGCTGACCTGCACCGCCTCGTTCATCCGCTTGGCGGCTGCGTTGTAGGTGTCGAACTCCTCGGATAACGCCAGCAACTTGGCGTCGTACTCCGCGACAATCTCTGAGGGCATTTTCTGGGGCGCAGGGACGCTATGTTGGTTCATTCTGGTCTCCGTACTAGGGAAAAAGAAAGCCCCGCCTGAGCGGGGCTGTTTTCGGGGTCTGAGGGGATCAGATGAACGCTGCTTCTTCGCCGGAGCAGAACTGCCAGTACATTTCCAAGCCGTGAACCATTCGCGTCAGAACCTTGCTGCGCGCAGTCTCTTCGAGGCCGATCCAGACCAAGCCGATTTTCTCGTCCTCGGTCATGAAGGCATCGTCGGCGTAGAAGTCGTCCTCGTCGTCGTGGTCGATAGGCTCGATGCTCAACGAGGTCATGTGATCAAGGTCGAGCGTGCTCTCCAGAGCAGCACCTACATCGGGGATGAGGGAAAAGTGCTCGGCCATCTTCACGGTGACTGTCTCGAAATCGTCCAGACCGATGATGGTGCTGAGGTTGATCGGGGCGGGGGTTGCAGCGACTGCGTTCATCAAAATCTCCAATAGCAACTGAGGAAAGCTCCTCTGAAATTGGAAATTAAGGTGTGATTCCCGCCCTGTAAACACTTCTGTTGGATTTTTTCCAACTATTTACTGAGGCGCGATCACATCCAGCCAGGGCCAGTCCGCCCATTTGTCCCCGATGGCGCGGAGGTGGCTATATCGCTGGAGCGATTGCCACGACTTGTGACCCGTCACCATGGCGATCTGCGGCACCGTTCTCCCCATCTCGGCCAGACGTGAGGCGCACTCGTGTCGTAGGGAGTGGAAAACCAGCTCTTCGTCATCCCCAAGGCCCAGCGCCTTCTTCGCGCGGGTGAACCGCGCCGACATGCTCTCCGTGTTGAAAGGGAATATGCGCTCGTCGTCACGCGGCATAGCGGCGATGATGCGCTGCGCCTCGGGTAGCAGCTCACACCACACGTCGTTGCCGAGCTTCTGGCCGGGATGTTTCATGTCTCGGACCAAAACCCGATCACCATCAAGGTCGGACCACCTGATGCGGCAAATCTCGTCGATGCGCCGCGCGCTGAATAGCCCGAACGCGGCCAGCTTCGACATTGGCGCCGACTGGGGATAGGCTCTCTCGCTGGCGTGGAAATGGTTCATGAACAGATCCATTTCCTCGACCGTGATCCGGCGCTCACGGGTGCCGCTCTTGCCGACCAGTTTCAGCGACTTCGCGGCCTCCATTCCATCCTGAAACTGGTTGCGGTCGAACTCGAAACCCCACGCGGATCGCGACACGCGGATCACGGCCCCGAGGTGGCTCAGGTAATTCTGGACCGTCTGTGGTGATCTCATTTCGCCGTGCTTGTAGTTCCGGTCCAGCTTCACGCCGTCTCCGTTCCGCAGGGATCGAGCCAAAGACACGACCTGCTGACTGTTGAAGTCGCCCGCGGGCATGTCGGCCACGGGTAGGGTGCGAAGCGTCCGCAACACCTGCGCCTTGGTGTCACCCATCTGGCCGGTCATGAACTCGGTGTAGAGGTCGATCGCCTCTCCAATGGTGCGACCCCCAGACTTGGACCGCGCCGCGCTCAGCCCCTCGTCGGTCGCCGTTTCCTTTTCGAGCTTCTTTATCCACCGCTTTGCCATGGCCTTCGAATTGAATGTCTGGCTTTTCCGAAAGACGATCCTGCCACCTTTCTTTCGCGTAACCTGAGCGGTATAGCTAACCGACCCGTCAGCACGGGTCCGTTCCATGATATTTCCCATATCGAGTCCAACAAAAGCAAAACCAAGTCCAACATTGTTGGACCGAGGGCGAAAAATAGTCAAGAAACCGCCGAAAAAGGTGGTGAATAGTGAAGGTGGATACTGATGCAACCAACTGATGATGCTCGGAAAACCCTTGTTTCTAAGGCCGCTCGGCTTTCTTTGGCTCCGATGATGGACTGGACCGACCGTCATTGCCGTTATTTCCACCGGCTGCTGAGCAAAGAGGCGTTGCTTTACACAGAAATGGTGACCTCGCCCGCTGTGGTTCACGGGAAGCGCGATCAGTTGCTGGCGTTCAACGATGCCGAGCATCCCGTTGCGGTTCAGCTAGGCGGATCGGACCCAAAAGAGCTGGCAGAGGCGACGCGGATTTCGGCGGAGTATGGCTACGACGAGGTTAATCTGAACTGTGGTTGTCCGTCGGACCGCGTGCAGTCGGGTGCTTTCGGCGCTGTTCTGATGAAATCGCCTGATCTGGTCGCGGCGTGTGTGGCCGAGATGATCGCCGCGTCTCCCGTTGAGGTCACTGTGAAGTGCCGCATCGGTGTGGACGATCAGGAACCGCATGAGGTGCTGCCTGACTTCATCGAAAAGGTCAGCGTCGCTGGTGTCCGCCGGTTCACCATTCACGCGCGGAAGGCTTGGCTGCAAGGGCTGTCGCCCAAGGAAAACAGGGACATCCCGCCGCTCGATTATCCTCTTATCCACCAGATAAAACAGACGTGGCCGGACCTCCATATCTCGATCAACGGCGGCATTGCCACGCTGGACGAGGCGGAAAAGCATCTGGCAGACGGACTTGATGGAGTGATGATCGGGCGCGCGGCCTATCACAATCCGGCCGATGTGCTGTGCGAAGCGGATCGGCGCATCTACGGCACGGGGGAGCATACCGACGCGGCGCAGGCTGTGCGTGATATGCTGCCTTACATCGAAAACCACCTGTCGCAGGGCGGGCGTCTGCACCAGATTACGCGCCACATGCTCGGCGCGTTTGCAGGCCGTCCCGGTGCGCGGGCGTGGCGGCGCAAACTGTCGGAGGAAGCCAATCGCGATGGCGCGGGGCCGGAGCTTGTCTTGGCCGCGCTTTCGGAAGTAACTGGCGTTGCCGAATAATTTCTGACCGAACTGGAGAGTGCCCGTGTCCGATCCGACGACTTTGATCATGGCGGCCGCGCTGCTCGCGGTTATCGGGGCCTTTGCGGGCGTGCTCGCGGGATTGCTCGGCGTCGGGGGCGGGATCGTGCTCGTGCCGGCGTTCTATTACACCTTCAATGCGCTCGGTTACGGGTCAGAGCAGCTCATGCAGGTCTGCCTCGCGACCTCGTTGGCGACCATCATTGTGACCTCTGCGCGGTCGGTGCTGAGCCACCACCGCAAAGGCGCGGTCGAATGGCCGATCTTACGCCAGATGGCGCTGGGCATCGTGATTGGCGCGATCATCGGCGTGTTCGTTGCGTCGCAATTGCGGACCCGTGAGCTTCAGCTGATCTTTGGCGGTCTGGCGACGTTCATTGGCCTTTATATGGCGTTCGGGCGCAATGACTGGCAGATCGGTGACACGATGCCGAAGGGACCCGTGGGCTTCATTTTCTCGCCTCTGATCGGGTTCCTGTCGGTCCTCATGGGTATCGGTGGCGGAAGCTTTGGTGTGCCGACGATGACTCTGTTCGGCGTGCCGATCCACCGTGCGGTAGCGACGGCTGCGGGCTTTGGATTTGTCATCGCGGTACCGAGTGTGATCGGATTTATGTTTGTCGATATGCCCAATGCACCGCCGTATTCGATCGGCGCAGTGAACATTCCGGCATTCCTCGTGGTGATCGCGATGACGACGCTGACTGCTCCGCTGGGCGCGAAGCTGGCGCACATGACGGACCCGAAACGGCTCAAGCGCATCTTTGGTGTGTTCCTGATCCTTGTGGCGCTCAACATGCTGCGGAAGGCGCTGGGCGCATGATCGAGGGCGGTTTCATCCAGTTCGAGGCGACACCCGAAACGACGGCTTGGGCCAAGGCGGCGAAAGTCGAGGCGGACAAGGTGCTCGCCGATCCCGCAATGCAGGCCAAGTGGTTGCGTCATGGCAAAACGTGGTTCGTGGGCGTTGATGCGCTGCCCAATGACGAGCAGGGCGCGATCAATGGCGTCCCTCTTCGCGGTCCGTGGGAGGGCATGATCCCCGGTCTGCCGCTGCATCCCGCGCAGCTATCGGTGGTCTACGACGGTTACCCGAAAAAGGACGAGGGCGAGAGCGACAAGGCCCACCAGTTCCGCCTGAAGCGCGACGCTGCCCATTTTGACGGTTTGCTGGCCGAGGGACCGCAAAAGCGTCGCTTTATGAAAGAGCCGCACGCCTACATCCTCGGGATCGCGCTGACCGATGCGGAGGCTTGTCCGCTCGTGGTCTGGCCGGGATCGGAAGAGATCATGCGCGAGGCGTTCACAGTGGCCTTTGCAGGAATGCCGGCCGCGATGTGGTCCGACATCGACGTGACCGAGATCTATAGTGATGCGCGGAACGAAGTGTTCGAGTGTTGCGAGCGTGTGGAGTTGCCGATGAAGGCGGGGCAGGCGGTGCTACTCGACCGTTTCGTCATTCACGGCACCGCGCCTCAGGGCAAATCGAAGCCGCCGAAGGACGGACGTCAGATCGCGTTCTTCCGACCGCAGATGGCGTCGATCCGCGACTGGCTCAGAGACTGAGACGGGCAGCGCGGCCACCGCGGCGCTGCTTGAGTTCCTGGTTGCGCTGCGGGAGTTCGTTCATGATCTCGCGGCGCTTTTCGGGCGTGTAGCGGCTCCAGTTACCGATCTCTTCCATCGTGCGCTTGCAGCCGACGCAGGTTTTCGTTTCCGGATGGATCGAGCACAGCTTCACGCAAGGGCTTTCGATCTCGGCCCGTTTCCAGATGTGGTCGGTGTTGTGCGGCTTGTTCACTCAGCTCTCCAGAAAACGCAAACGGTCCAGCATTCCCTGCAAGATAAAGCCCGCAGCGACGTGGTCGATCACCTCTCCGCGACGCTTTCGTGACGTATCCGCCTCCAAGAGCGCTCTTTCGGCGGCAACGGTGGAAAGCCGCTCATCCCAGAAGGTGATCGGGATGTCGGTCAGTTTCTCAAGGTTGCGGGCGAATGCACGGGTCGACTGGACGCGCGGGCCCTCTGAACCGTCCATGTTCAGCGGCAGGCCGAGCACGATACCGGCGAGGTTGCGCGCCTTGATGATCTCAAGGAGCCGCTGTGCATCCAGCGTGAACTTCTTGCGCTTGATCGTCTCCAGCGGGGTCGCGACAGAGCGCATCCCGTCCGACACCGCAACACCGATGGTCACGGTGCCAAGGTCGAGGCCGCAGATCGCGCGGAACGGGGGCAGGGCAGTCGCGAATTCTGCCGTGTCGTTGAGGATCATTCTGCGACACCTGCGGAAATGGCTGCATTGCGGATTTGGGCGAGGGCGTCGTCGCGGCCAGCAAAGACCTGCTGCGCTTCGCCCCAGATAGCTGCGGCGCGGTCGGTCTGGCCAAGAACGCCGAGCGCGCTGATAAGCTGCGCCCATTCCGCAGCAGAGCCGCCTTCGGTCGCCAGTCGCTCGGACAGGCCGTCGACCATGCCTTGGATCATCGCGGCTTGGCTTTCGGCGTCCATTCCGGCGGCGTCGTTGATCTGGTCCTGAGTCGGTCCACGCAGCGACGGCAGTTCGTAATCGGCGCCCGCGAGTTGCGCCGCTTCCATGATCTGGGAGCGTGCCCATTCGACGTAGGGCGCGTCAGAGCCGCTCTCCACGACTTCGCGCCACAAGCGGAAGGCGAGGTCGGGGCGGTCAGTCTGGCCGTAGAGCAGGCCGAAATAATAACGGGCAGCGATGTCGTCGGGGTCGCGGTCAACAAGGGTGCGCAGGACTGTCTCTGCCTCGGGCGAGACGAAACCGTTTGCCGCGCCGACCATCAGATCGGCCAGCGTGGTCAGCTCGCCTTGGGTTGCATCGGCGCCCTTGCGGGTGACGAGCTCCTGCTGGGCGACACGGGCGGCGACATAGTTGCCAAGGGCGGCTTCGTGGCGGGCGAGAAGCGCCCAGCCTTGCAGGTCGTCGGGGCGGGTCGGCACGATCTCGCGAAGCTGCGCGACCATGTCGATGTAATCCTGAGGGGCCTCAACCGGCGGAAAAGCGGACTGATCGATGAGGCTTTCGGCCTCTTCCTGACTGATGCGGTTCTCGCGCATCTCTCGGCCGAACTCGATCCGGGCCTTCTGCGGCATGTCGGGATACCCCGGCGCGCCGAGCGACCAGTAACCGTAGGCGGTGCCGGCAATCAGC
Source organism: Marivivens aquimaris (assembly GCF_015220045.1). Taxonomy (NCBI): domain Bacteria; kingdom Pseudomonadati; phylum Pseudomonadota; class Alphaproteobacteria; order Rhodobacterales; family Paracoccaceae; genus Marivivens; species Marivivens aquimaris. The sequence goes on from NZ_JADBGB010000001.1 coordinate 679,254, forward strand.
AACCCGAAGGCGATAACCGACATAACAATGGCCGGAGTACGCGGCGCTTTGGGCGTGGCGCTCTGTTCGGCCTGATCGGCGGCAAGCAAGCGGCGGGCGATCTCTGTGCGGGTGCGCTCTGCCTCTTCGGCATTCAGGACACCGCGGGCAAGGTCGCGCTCAACCTCTGCGAGCTGGTCCTTGTAGATCGTCATGTCGTTGCGGTCTTCTTGGACCGCGGGCGCGCTGCGCCACAGAGGCAGGAGCAGCATAATCGCGACAACTGCCGCAATCGCGACTACAATGATCCAGAACAGCATGGTGCCTCCGATTTCCCTTGCCCCTCATTAGCGGGGGTCAGACCTATGTAAAAGAGGGAGAGCAAGGATGCACCCTTTGCTCCTGCGACAAGCTGTCCTCCACCTATGTCGCAAAGATGCAATATTACGGCGCCTCCAGTCGCCATTTTGTAACGGGTTCAGTCCACTTACGGGGCAATGGGACGCCCATGACTAACACTAGGGATTCGGTGCCGATGAAACGTTATTCCGTCTTTGCGGTCGCCCGAGAGGGCCTGCGCTATCACACGGGTTGGGGACGCGCATGGCGATCGCCAGCGCCGAAAAAGAAATACGATGTCATCATCGTCGGTGCCGGTGGGCACGGGCTCGCGACAGCGTACTACTTGGGTAAAAATTACGGCATCACCAATGTCGCAATTATCGAAAAGGGCTGGCTCGGCGGTGGTAACACCGGTCGTAACACGACCATCATCCGCTCGAACTACCTTCAGGACCCGTCTGCTGCGATCTACGACAAGGCGCTGAGCCTGTACGAGAACCTGTCGCAGGACCTGAACTACAACATCATGTTCAGCCCGCGCGGTCTCATCATGCTGGCCCAGACCCATCACGAGGTCCGCGGCTACAAGCGTACCGTTCGCGCCAACGAACTTCAGGGCGTGTCGACCAAGTGGATCAATGCCGAGCAGGTCAAAGAGCTCTGCCCGATCATCAACATCGATGGTCCGCGCTATCCGGTCATGGGTGGCCTCTATCAGGAACGCGGCGGCACCGCCCGTCACGACGCTGTGGCTTGGGGCTATGCCCGCGCTTGTTCCGACATGGGCATGGACATCATCCAGAAGTGCGAAGTCACCGACGTGCGCCGTGAAAACGGCAAGGTAGTTGGCGTTTCGACCACCAAGGGCGACATCGATTGCGACAAGCTCGGTATGGTCGTTGCTGGTCACACGTCGGTTCTGGCTGAAAAGGCTGGCTTCCGTCTGCCGATCGAATCCGTTGCGCTTCAGGCGCTCGTGTCCGAGCCGATCAAGCCGTGCATGGACGTTGTCGTCATGGCGAACACCGTCCACGGCTACCTGTCCCAGTCGGACAAGGGCGAGATGGTCATCGGTGGCGGCACCGACAGCTTTAACAACTACACTCAGCGTGGCTCTTTCCACCACGCAGAGGAAACCGTCCGCGCACTGGTCGAAACCTTCCCGATGATCTCGCGTCTGAAGATGCTGCGTCAATGGGGCGGTATCGTCGACATGACCGGTGACCGTTCGCCGATCATCTCCAAGACGCCGGTCGACGGCATCTTCGTCAACTGCGGCTGGGGTACCGGCGGCTTCAAGGCGATCCCGGGATCGGGTTGGGCGATGGCCGAACTGATGGCCAAGGGTCACAGCCCGCTGGCCGAAGAATTCGATATGTACCGCTTCCGCGAAGGCAAGTTCATCGACGAGTCGGTGGCTGCCGGGGTTGCACACTAATGCGAACGTTCGACCGTTTTCTCTTCATTGCCTACATGTTTGGCTACGGTTGCTTTTTAGGTGCGGGTCACGTTTATCGCGACCTAGATTTCTTCAACGTGGCCGGGACGCTTCTTATCGGCTTCGCTACTTTGTACGGCCTCATGCTGAACCGCCGCGCTGTGGTCGGCGAGGAAGATACCACGCCGACCAATCAATCTAGGCTGATTATTCTACAATTCGTCCTGATTGCGATCGGTACCGCAACGCTCGTGATCCCTCCTCTGGTTTACGGCTAAATAAGGTCAACAACATGCTCATCCTGCATTGCCCCTATTGCGGCATCGATGCCGAAGAAACCGAACTGGCCGCTGGCGGCGAGGCGCACCTGAAGCGTGCGACTGTCGGCGACAGCGACGCTGCCTTCGAAGAATACCTGTTCATGCGCGAGAACAAGAAAGGCGTTCATCTCGAACGCTGGCGCCATGCCTACGGCTGCGGCAAGTGGTTCCTTGCCGCCCGTGATACCGCCACGCTCGAAGTCTTCGGGACCTATCCGGCCCAGACCCAAGAGCCTCCGCAAGAAGTCAAAGACGCCATCCGCGCCAAACACCCCGGCTGGGCTTGGAAGGAAAACGCATGAGCACTCGTCTCTCCACCGGTGGTCGCCTGATCAACCGTAACAAGCCGGTCGAATTCCAGTTCAACGGCAAGCGCCTGAAGGGCTACGAGGGCGACACGCTCGCGTCGGCTCTGCTGGCCAACGACCAGATGATGGTCGGCCGCTCGTTCAAATACCACCGTCCGCGCGGCGTTGTCGCGTCGGGTGCGGAAGAGCCGAACGCGCTGATGAACCTGAACTCGGGCGGTCGTTTCGAGCCGAACCAGCGTGCCACCACGCAGGAAGTCTACGACGGTCTGACCTCGACCTCGCAGAACCACTGGCCGAGCCTCGAATTCGACATCGGCGCGATCAACCAGCTGTTCGCACGCTGGCTGCCCGCCGGTTTCTATTACAAGATGTTCATCCACCCGCGCGCTTTCTGGAAGCACGTCTATGAACCCTTCATCCGCCAGTCGGCCGGTCTGGGTCAGGTGCCGCAGGAAAAGGACGCGGACGTCTACGAACACTTCTACTTCTTCTGTGACGTTATGGTTGTGGGCGGCGGTGTCGCCGGTCTGACCGCTGCGATGGAAGCTGCGAAGTCGGGCAAGAAAGTGCTCGTGGTCGAACAGACCGCAGCATGGGGCGGCCGCGCTGTCGTTGACGGCGGCCTGATCGACGGCGAGAGCACCGAGGCATGGATCAACCAGACCCTCGCCAAGCTCGCCGATATGCCGAACGTCACCCTGCGTGATCGCACGATGGCTTCGGGCGTCTATGACCACGGCTACGTGCTGGCCTACGAGCGTCTGACTGACCACCTCGCTGACAAGTCCGGTGCCCGTCACCGCCTGTGGCGCATCCGCGCCGGTCAGATCGTCACTGCAACCGGTGCTATCGAACGTCCGCTGTCGTTCGCCGGCAACGACATTCCTGGCGTTCTGCTGGCTGCTGCCGTTCGCGACTACGTCGTGAACTGGGGCGTGTCTGTTGGCGACCGCACCGTTGTTGTCACCAACAACGACGACGCCTACCGCACTGCGCTCGCGCTCAAAAAAGCCGGTCTGTCGGTGCCCGCAATCGTCGACGCCCGCGAAGGCGGTGCAGGCGCGATTGGCGCCGAAGCCGAAGCTGCTGGCATCCGTGTCCTCAAGGGCAAGGGCATTGCCAAGGTCAAAGGCGGTAAGCGCGTCACCGGCGTCGCGATCTGCTCGCAGGCTGGCGAAGGCGCTGTCCTCGAAGAGATCGCGTGTGAATGCGTTGCGATGTCGGGCGGCTGGTCGCCTGTCGTGCACCTCTGGTCGCACTGCGGTGGCAAGCTGGTCTGGGACGACGCCAAAGTCATGTTCCGCCCCGACGTCGACAAGGGCCCGACGGGCGCTGACGGCAAACCGTTCGTCATCGCTGCCGGTTCGGCAAACGGCTACCTCGGCATGGCCGAAGGTCTGGCTGACGCTGCTGCCGCTGGCCGCGCTGCTGCGGGCGTCAAAGGCGAGGGTGCTCCCTCCGCCACCGACGCTGCCGAAAAGGCCGTCGCTCCTGTCTGGCTCATGCCGCAGGGCGCAGGTCCGAAGAAGCGCATGAAGGCGTGGCTCGACTACCAGAACGACGTGAAGGTGTCGGACGTCATGCTCGCCGCTCAGGAAGGCTACGAGTCCGTCGAACACACCAAGCGTTACACCACGCTGGGTATGGCGACTGACCAAGGCAAACTGTCGAACATCAACGGTCTGGCCATCCTGTCGAAATCGCTCGACGCGCCGATCCCTGCTGTCGGCACCACCACGTTCCGTCCGCCGTATACCCCGATCTCGATGGGCTCCATCGGCGGTTCGGCACGCGGCGATCTGTTCCAGCCGCTGCGTCGCACTCCGATGCACGACTGGCACGACGGCAACGGTGTGGATTGGGAGCCCGTCGGTCACTGGCGCCGTGGCTATGCCTTTGTTCGCAATGGCGAAAAGGTCCACGATGCGGTCAACCGCGAGATCCTGAACGTGCGTGAGAACGTCGGTCTGCTCGACGCTTCGACCCTCGGCAAGATCATTGTCAAAGGTCCGGACGCGGGCAAGTTCCTCGACATGCTCTACACGAACATGATGAGCACCCTGCCGATCGGTAAGTGCCGCTACGGTCTGATGTGCAACGAGAACGGCTTCCTCTCGGACGACGGCGTTGTCGTGCGTCTGAACGAGGACACCTGGCTCTGCCACACCACCACCGGCGGTGCGGATCGTATCCACGGCTGGATGGAAGACTGGCTCCAGTGCGAATGGTGGGATTGGAAGGTTTACACCGCCAACATCACCGAACAACTGGCGCAGGTTGCCGTTGCCGGTCCGAAGGCGCGCAAGCTGCTGGAAAGCTTCGGCGGCGACATGGATCTGTCCAAGGAAGCCTTCCCGTTCATGGAATGGCGCGAAGGCAAGCTGGGTGAGTTCGACGCACGCATCTACCGTATCTCGTTCTCGGGCGAGCTGTCCTACGAAGTCGCGGTTCCTGCATCGCAGGGTGCGGCCTTCTGGAACGCGCTGCTGGAAAAGGGCCAAGAGTTCGGCGTCATGCCGTACGGTACCGAAGCCATGCACATCATGCGTGCCGAGAAGGGCTTCATCATGATCGGCGACGAAACCGACGGCACGATCATTCCGCAGGACCTCAACCTTCAGTGGGCGCTGTCCAAGAAGAAAGAGGACTACCTCGGCAAGCGTGCGCAGGAACGTTCGCATATGGCCGACCCGAAGCGCTGGAAGCTCGTCGGTGTCGAAACGGTCGACGGTTCGGTCATTCCGGACGGCTCGCACGCTCCGGCTCCGGGCACAAACGCCAACGGTCAGCGCAACACGCAGGGCCGTATCACGTCGACCTACTACTCGCCGACGCTCAAGAAGGGCATCGCGATGGCTCTGGTCGCAAACGGTCCGGACCGCATGGGTGAAACCATCGAGTTCCAGGATGAAAACGGCGGCCTGATCAAAGCCAAGATCGTCGATCCGTGTTTCTACGATAAGGACGGGGAAAAGCAGAATGTCTAATGCAGTCAGCGCTCTGAACGGCAAAGTTGCTACCGCGAACGGCGTGACCGTCCGTGATTGCGGCCTGCAGGGAATGATCTCCATGCGCGGCACGTTCGAGGATGAGAACTTCTTTACCGTCCTGTCGCACATCATCGGGCTGGAAATTCCCGACGTGCGCACGATCGTATCGAATGGCGACCGCAGCGTGGCGTGGATGTCTCCGGACGAACTGCTCGTTCTGGTGCCCTATGCCGACGTAAACGGTATCGTGGCCCAGATCGAAGAGGCGCTTCAGGGCAGCCACTTCCTCGCGGTCAACGTATCGGACGCCCGCAGCCTGATCGCCGTCGAAGGCGAGGGCGCAGCAGAAGTCATCGCCAAGAACGTGCCTGTCGACCTGTCGGCTGGTGCCTTTGGCGAAGGCATGGTGCGCCGCACCCGTATGGCGCAGGTTGCTGCGGCTGTCTGGTGCGACGGTACCAACAGCTACAAGGTCATCTGCTTCCGTTCGGTATCGACCTATGTGTTCGACCTGCTCGCGCAGTCAGCCAAGGACGGTCTGGTCGGCGCTCTCTGATCCGACCAAAGTATGAGATGGGAAACGGTCGCTTCGGCGGCCGCTTTCTTTTTCTGATGGTAATTGTCGGGTACGCGCTCTGGTGCACCCACTCTGTCCGCATAGACACACGGTCTTGAGGTGCATTCGGGGTTGACGTGGGATGCCGTTGCGCTTTGTTACAAGGCAGCGAACACAAATCTTTAAAGAGGATTAGATCAATGGCTTTTGAACTTCCCGATCTTCCGTACGCCCACGACGCACTCGCTTCGAAGGGCATGTCCAAAGAGACCCTCGAGTATCACCACGACCTGCACCACAACGCCTATGTCACCAACGGCAACAAGGCGATTGAAGGCACCGAGTGGGAAGGCAAGTCGCTCGAAGAGATCATCAAGGGCACCTACCAGCAGGGCGCAGTTGCCCAGAACGGTATCTTCAATAACATCTCGCAGCTCTGGAACCACAACCAGTTCTGGGAAATGATGACCCCGAACGACAGCAAGATGCCGGGCGAGCTGGAAAAGGCTCTGACCGAGTCCTTCGGTTCGGTCGACAAGTTCAAGGACGAGTTCTCGGCCGCTGGCGCAGGTCAGTTCGGTTCGGGCTGGGCTTGGCTCGTGAAGGACGCTGACGGCTCGCTCAAGGTCACCAAGACCGAGAACGGCGTCAACCCGCTGTGCTTCAACCAGACCGCTCTGCTCGGTTGCGACGTGTGGGAACACTCCTACTACATCGACTACCGCAACAAGCGTCCGGCCTACCTGACCAACTTCCTCGACAACCTGGTCAACTGGGAGAACGTCGCTTCGCGCATGTAATCGCTGCGAATGCCGATACGAAAAGCCGCCTTCGGGCGGCTTTTCTGTTTTTCAGGGGGGCGCATCGGGATAGCGCGGCCATATCCGCTAAACGATCCTATCATCCGACCGTTGTGACTTTGGAGAGATCACTCCCAAGGCTGCGCGTATGTCCCGACTGTTTCGTCACATCACCCTGAACTGGAGCACGTTCTGGCGGCATATGCTGCTGGGAGGGCTTCCGCTTGTATTCGGCATCATTGTCGCGCTGTCCTATTCGGGCATTCGCTACAAGGAAGTGGCCGATGTTCAGGGCCTTGAAGAAATGCTCGAAACGGTCACGGTCGTGAATGCGGTCGTCCATGCAATGCAGGCGGAGCGCGGACGATCCGCTAGCTTCCTCGCGAGCGGCGGACACAGTGGCCGCGACGAATTGATCGCACAGCGCGCTGTCGTGGATGAAAAAATCGAGGCGTGGCAGGCGTTTGAGCTTGGCGCAGTGCCGCCGCTCTTTGCGGCTTACTACGACGAAGTGAAAGCCGTCGACGAGGAAGTCGCCCGCATCCGCAGCAAGGTTGATGGCAAGATCATCACCGGTCCCGAAATGGTCGAGGTCTACAAGGACATCATCGCGCGGCTCCAGCATCTGTCGGACCTGATGGCGCAGCTGACGCAAGAGCCATCGCTCGCCGTCTATCTTGACGGCTACAACGCGCTCCTCCGCGCCAAGGAGCAGACCGGACTGCAACGGGCGATTGACACGCGCATTGCCACGCAGCTGTCCTTTACTAATTCGGACTATGATCTGTTCATCATCCATCGGACGCTGTTCCAAGCCTATTTGGATCAGTACAACCAGATCTCCGACCCGTTGGTGCAGAAGTCCTATGAGGACTTCATAAACTCGCCAGAAAACCTCGCGGTTCTCGAAATTCAGGAACAGGCCAAGCGCTACACGTTTAACCTCACCCCAGCCGAGGTGTTTGCCCTTCACACCAAACGCGTGAACCTGCTGTTCGATGCGGAGCGTCAGCTTTGGGACATCATCATGAAGAAAGAGGCCGCGCTGTCGGTCGCGGCTTGGCGCTCTCTGATCCTGACTGTCATGGGCGGGCTGTTGTGCATCATGCTGTCGGCTTTGATCATCTACGGGTTCACCAAGTTCAATTCCGAGGTGATGGGAGAGATCGTCGGCGCAGCGGTCAATATGACCGAAGGTGACTACGACGTTGAACTTCCCAAGCCGGGCACCAACGGCATATCGACACTGATTTCGACGCTCGTCGTTTTTCGCGACACGATTAAAAAGAACCGCGACGAGGCTCTGGCGCGTCAAGCGGCGCGCCAGCGTGAATTGGAAGCCATCAAAATTCGCGCCGAGAATGGCCGCTCCCGTTCGGACCGGATCAGCCGCGATATCGAACACACTGCCCAATCGACTGAGGAACTGGCCCAGTCGGTAAACAGCGCGCTGAAATCGACCGAAACCGCGAATATCCGCGTCGGCGAAATGCGCGATATGGCTTACGAGGGCACACACATCACCCAGAACGCCATCGAGGCGATGGACCGTATCCGCAAGGCGTCGGACAAGATTACATCGATTATCAAGATCATCGACGAGATCGCGTTCCAGACCAACCTTCTGGCCCTTAACGCCCGTGTCGAAGCGGCAAGGGCAGGGCCTGCAGGGCGCGGTTTTGCCGTGGTTGCGACCGAAGTGCAGCAGCTCGCCGCCCGCTCTGCACGTGCGGCGGGTGACGTCTCCGAACTGATTGAGGAAGCCGCGAAAGAGATCAGTGATGGTGTCGTTATCGTGGAGCAAAGCGGCTCCGCCCTCGATGAATTGGCGGCCGGTGCGGGAGAGATCGCGGCACTGGTTGAATCGCTGACCTCCGTCAGCCGCCAGCAGTCGGCAACGCTCAATGAAATCAACGACGCGACCATGCGGCTTGAAACCGAGATGCGCAGCCTGTCACGCGAATTGACCAGCGAAGACAGCGCGGAGGACGACCCGATCGACCTCACACCCGCGAACGATTGGCCGGACGATGCTGCACATGCACAGTTCGCATAACTGACCAAGGGCGCCCATGTGGCGCCCTTTCTTCTTTCAATTCAAAGGTTTTGTGATTGCCCGCCGGTGGAACGGATACGGGTTTTTGCGCGTTGGTTTCTCAAATGAAAGGAGGCTCATTATGGCCGAACGCTATAGATCCCAAGATGGTCGCAGCGAGACCGAAGAGCTGATCGGTGATGTCGAGGAAGCACCCTCCAAAGCCGGTCGCGAAGGCGGAAACCTTCAACGCAAAGTTGGCACCCGTGACGAAGAGAAAGCGGTAGAGCAGGGACGTCCCACGACGACCCGTGTCCGCAAATCCGACGAAATCGAAACCGGTAACGAGGAAAAATAAGATGGCTGTACTGACACAAGGCACCTGGGTCGTCGTTGCCGATGGTGAAAAGGCGCTTTTCCTTCGTAACGATATGGATGCGCACAACCCCAATCTGAACGTGGTCAGCATCGACGAGCAGGAAAACCCGTCGGACTACGAACAGTCGGCCAACCGCCCCGGCCGTATGAACGACAACGGTCCGGGCCAAAAGTCGGCTCTTGATGACACGGACTGGCACCAGCTTGCCAAGGATCGCTTCGCTTCGGACATTGCCGACAAGCTTTACAAGCTGGCGCACAAAGGCAAATTCGACCGTCTGGTGCTCGTCGCATCGCCGAATACGCTCGGTGAGGTGCGCAAGTCGCTCCACAAAGAGGTGAGCGACAAGATCGTTGCAGAACTGGACAAGGATCTGACAAATCACCCGCTCGATAAGCTGGAGCAGATGCTCCACAAAGAGCTGGACGGTGACACGGTCCACTAAATGAAAAGAGCGCCTCGCGGCGCTCTTTTTCTTAGGTGAAGGCGGTCTCTAAGATCGCTTCGGCCTCTTCAACCGTCGTGGCCACGCTGATGAAATCCTTCAGCGACGCATCCGCGAAACCTTCGCTGATGAAATGGTCGATGAGCGCGATAAGCGGCTGCCAGTAGCCTTCGACATCCAGCAGGACGATGTGCTTCTGGTGCAGACCGAGTTGCCGCCATGTTAGTGCTTCAAAGAACTCGTCCAGCGATCCGCCGCCGCCCGGCAGCATCAGCACCGCGTCGGCGTTCATGAACATGACCTTCTTCCGCTCGTGCATCGTTTCGGTCACGATGTAGCTGTCGAGGTCGCTCTTGCCGACTTCCCAACGCACCAGATGTTCGGGGATGACACCGAAGGTCTTGCCGCCTGCCAGTTGGGTAAAGCGCGCAACCGTCCCCATCAGACCCACATCACCAGCACCGTAAACGAGTCGCCAATCGCGCTTTGCGAGCATCTGACCTGTCTGTTCGGCGGCCAGATTATACTCAGGGCGCTTTCCGCTGCGCGATCCGCAGTACACACATACCGATTTCATCGCAGGGTCTCACATATTTGTTATGGTAGTCTTTGACCCTGAATAGACCCGTTGATAATGTCCGACAACAGATTTTGCCGCTCTGCGGCAATTGCGCAGGGAAGGGACAAACTTGTCGCAAGATCAAAGTACAACAGGCCGCAGCGGCCTGATGACAACCGTTGCCGTCGGGGCGGTCGTGGTTGTCGGCATTCTGGGCGCAATTTTTCTGGCACCGGGAGAGGACACTCCCGAACCGCAAGACCAGGTTGCCGTTGCACAGACGGATACCGAAGAACCTGCGGAGGTTGTAGCGGAACCTGAGGCTGTGCCGGCAGATGAGCCGGAAGTTGCCGAAGAGCCTGCGGTCGAGCAGCCGCCCGTCGTGGACGCTGCGCCTGTGGTGGATGACGAGCCCGCGCCCGAGCCTGAAGCAGTTGATGAGCCGGAAGAGCCTGTTGCCGCTCCGGTCGAAACCGATACCGCCGAGGCTCCCGCAATTGCCGCACCGACCATCGAAGATGTGCGTATCGAGGCCGACGGCATGGGCACCATTGCGGGCCGTTTCACTGCCGGCGGCCGTGTGGATGTGATGCTGGACGATGTGATCCTGCAATCGCTTGAAACCGATGGTGACGGCAGTTTCTTTGCGTTCTTCACGCTTGAACCGTCCGATCAGCCGCGCCAGCTGTACCTCGTGGCCGATCCCGAAGGCGAAGCGATCGTTTCCGAGGAAACGGTGCTCATCGGTGCGGACGTGGTCAAGCGCCCGGAGACTGCTGACGAAACCGCTGAGCCCGCGGAAGAGCAGCAACTCGCACTAGCTGAGGTTAATACGGACCAACCCGAGCGCCCTGCAACGCCGGAGACCGAAACTCCGGTTGAACTTGCGAGTGACGAACCCGCTGCGGAAGAGCCTGTAGAGATTGCGGCTGTTGAAGAAGAACCGATCGAAGAGGCTGCCGAGCCTGCCGAGGCCACCCAAGCCGAAGAGCCTGTGACCGAAGAAAGCACCGAGGTGACCGAAGTCAGCGCTGATGAACCGGCAGCTCCGGCAAACGAAGCGACTGAGGTCGCCGAAGCCTCTGAACCTGCGGTAACCGAAGAACAGCCGACCGCAGAGCTTGCGGAGGAACAGTCTACCGAGCTCACCGGCGTTGAAGAGGTCGAGGACACGACCTCCGACACCGTTCTGCTGGCCGACAACGACGGCGTTCGCGTGGTGCAGTCGGGTGACGAGGAGCGCTCGCCTTCGGTGACCGTCGACACCATCACCTACAACGATGAAGGCAACGTCAGCGTTTCGGGCCGTGCGTCGGGGCAGGCAGGTAATGTACAGCTGTACCTCGACAACAGCCCGCTCGTGTCCGCTCCGATCGAGCAGACTGGCGACTGGCGCACCGACCTGCCTGAAGTCGAAACGGGCGTCTACACGCTCCGCGCGGACGAAACCGACGAGGCTGGCGAGGTCGTCAGCCGTATCGAAACCCCGTTCAAGCGCGAAGACCCTACCGATATCGCCACCGCGATTGGAGTGGACCAATCCGACGACGGCATCTCGGTCAAAGTCGTACAGCCGGGCAACTCGCTTTGGCGGATCGCCCGTGCGGCCTATGGCGACGGCGTGAAATACGTCTACGTTTTCGAGGCGAACAAAGACCTGATCCGCGATCCGGATCTGATCTACCCCGGTCAGGTGTTCGTCCTGCCGGAACTCGAACAAGAGTAAGTCTGGTCTTCCCCTACCGGCGCGCCTAGGGTGCGCCGGTAGCCACGGGAGTCTTGATGCAACGTCTTCAAAAAACCGACGCCAATCTGAGTGGAGAGCCCATCGAAGGCTGGTCCATCATCCGCCGCGTCGCGCCTTATCTCTGGCCCAAAGACAATCTGAACTTCCGTATCCGCGTGGTCGCGGCGCTGTTCGTGCTGCTCTTGGCCAAGTTGATCGCTGTCGGCTCCCCGATCCTTTATAAACAGGCTGTTGATGCACTTGCCCCTGAAGGCGCGGCGGGCGGCACCTTCCTTGCGCTTGGCGCGGTCGGTCTGACGCTCGCCTATGGCCTCGCGCGGCTCGGCGACACCGGTTTCCAGCAGCTGCGTAGCGTGATTTTCGCGAAGGTCGGGCAGGGTGCATTGCGCAAGCTCGCCATCGAGACCTTCACCCACATCCACCGCCTGTCGATGCGCTATCACATCACACGCAAGACGGGAGGGCTCAGCCGCATCATCGAACGCGGGGTGAAGGGTGTCGACTTCCTGCTGCGCACCATCCTCTTCAGCCTCGGGCCGCTTGTCCTGCAACTGATCCTGATCGGCATCGCACTGATGGCGTTCTTCGACGTCTGGTATCTCGTCGTCGTAGCGATCACGATTGCGCTCTATGTGGCCTTCACGTTCTCAGTCACCGAGTGGCGCGTAAAAATCCGCCGCGAGATGAACAAGCAGGACACCGATGCGAACCAGAAGGCCATCGACAGCCTGCTGAACTTCGAGACCGTGAAGTACTTCGGCGCGGAGACGTGGGAAGCCAATCGTTACGACCGTTCGATGGAGCGCTACGCCGCCGCTGCTGTGCGCACCACCAACTCGCTGGCACTGCTGAACTTCGGGCAGGGACTGATTATCACGGGCGGCCTTGTTGCCGTCATGGTGATGGCGGCTGTCGGCGTGCGGAACGGCTCGCTCACCGTTGGCGATTTCGTCATGGTGAACACCTACATGATCCAGATCACCATGCCGCTCAATTTTCTCGGCACGGTTTACCGCGAGATCCGTCAGGCGCTGATCGATATGGGCGATATGTTTGGCCTCCTCGATATGCCGCCCGAGATTACGGACAAGCCGAACGCTTCCCTGTTGCACGTGCGCGGCGGTGAGCTGACGTTCGAGGATGTTCACTTCGCTTACGAGCCGGAGCGTCCTGTTCTGAAAGGCATTTCTCTGACCGTACCAGCGGGGAAAACCGTTGCGATCGTCGGCTCGTCCGGCTCCGGTAAATCGACCATCGGACGTCTGTTGTTCCGTTTCTACGACGTCACTGGCGGCGCGATCCGCATCGACGGACAGGACCTGCGCGACGTGACGCAGGACAGTCTGCATCAGATGATCGGCGTGGTCCCGCAGGACACGGTGCTGTTCAACGACTCCATCCGCTACAACATCGCCTACGGCAATCCCGAAGCGTCCGAGGACGAGGTCATCGCCGCCGCCCGCGCAGCCAAGATCCATGACTTCGTGATGAGCCTTCCACGTGGATACGACACTGAAGTCGGTGAGCGCGGCCTGAAGCTGTCGGGCGGCGAAAAGCAGCGTGTAGGCATCGCCCGCACGATCCTGAAAAACCCGCCGATCCTGCTGCTGGACGAGGCAACTTCGGCGCTCGACACGGATACGGAGCGGTACATCCAGGCGCAGCTTCAGGAAATGGGCGAAGGGCGGACTGTGATCACTATCGCACACCGACTGAGCACAATTGCAGAGGCCGACGAGATTATCGTGCTCGAACATGGTGAAATCGTTGAAAAAGGCCGTCATGAAGCGCTTCTCTCACGAGGAGGGCGCTATGCGCAGCTCTGGAGAAAACAGGCATCGGAGGACGCCGCCTGATTGCGCCGCAGCGCAGCAAGGCCTAGACAGACTGCATTGAGATAAAATGTCGCAGTTTGGATAGATAATGCAACCTTCATTAGCCCGCGCCGCATTCGTGCTTGGCCTCCTGTCATTGGTCGGTCCATTCGCGATCGACATGTTCCTTCCTGCGCTTCCGACGATCGCTGCCGAACTTGGTGTGACCGAGGCCGAAGCGCAGATCACCCTCGTTGCCTACTTCGTCACGTTCGGCGTGGCGCAGCTCATCTACGGTCCGTGGGCCGACCAAGCGGGCCGTAAGGTGCCGCTTTACGTCGGTCTGGCCATCTTCCTGCTGGCTTCGGTCGGCTGTGCGCTGTCGAACGATCTGACGTCGCTCGCCATTTCGCGCGCGCTTCAGGGCTTTGGCGCTGCGTCCTTCGGCGTCATTCCCCGCGCGATCATCCGCGACATGCACACCGGTCCCCAAGCAACCAAGCTGATGTCCATGGTCATGCTGGTCATCGCGGTGTCCCCGATGCTCGCGCCTCTCGCAGGTAGCGGCGTTCTCGCGTTCGGTGAATGGCGTGATGTGTTTTGGGTGCTGGCGGGTGTCACCATCCTCAGCATTTGCGCGCTGCACTTCATGCAGCCCGAGACGCTGCCGAAAGAGCGCCGGATGCCGTTCCGTGTTGCCTCGCTCGGCCGTGCGGCCAAGGTGCTGGTCCGTGACCCGCGTTTCATGGGCCTGACCTTCATCGGCGCGTTCGGTTTCAGCAGCTTCTTCATCTTCATCGCCAGCGCGTCGTTCGTTTACACCAACCAGTTCGGCCTGACGGAAACCCAGTTCTCGCTGGCTTTCGCGGCCAATGCGCTGGGTTTCTTCGGCACCTCGCAGATCGCGGGTCCGCTGGGTGCGCGTCTGGGGGCAGAGCGCCTGATCCGCTACGGTGTGATGGTTTTTGCGACCTTCACCATCGGTCTGGCACTCGTAACGCTGGCTTTTGGCGGTCACCTCGTCGTCATCATGGCGATGCTGATCGGCGCCAATGCCGGCCTTGGTGTCGTCATTCCGTCGAGCATGGTTCTTGCGCTTGATGACCACGGGGAGATTGCCGGCATGGCCTCCTCGCTCGGCGGTGCATCGCAGATGATCACTGGCGCCGTTATGGTCGCGATCATGGGGCCGTTCTTTGATGGCACTGCCACGCCGATGGTCGTCGCGATTGGTTTCTGCGGTGCGATCTGCCTGACGCTGACCCTGCTGACGGTCCGTGCGCCGCGTGTCGGCTTCGCATAAAAGAACGCGATACGTTTAACTGAAAAGGCCACCCCGCGGGGTGGCCTTTTTATTATTCTGCCGCCCTCAGGTGCGGTTTCGGCGTGCTCACGGCCGCCGGAGGATCGGTCCAGATGAGGTCAGTGGACGCCTCATCCTTCGCCCACTTCCGCAGTGACCGTGCCAGGCGCGAACGCTGACCCGAACGGGCGAAGACAGCGGCAAGCGCCCGAGCAACCCACACGCGCAGCGCCAGCATGGCAGGTGTAAAGATCAGCGTCAGGACCGTCGCGATACCGAGGCCGAAGACGACTGCGGTTGCAAGCTGCTTCCACCAGAGCGCGGTCGGGCTGTCGATGGAATACCCCCCGTTGATGAAGTCGAGGCTGAGGCCGAACATCATCGGCGCAAGGCCCGCCATAGTGGTGATCGTCGTCAGCAGCACGGGGCGGATACGGTCCTGCGCGGTGCGCACAATCGCCTCCAGCTTCGGCATGTAGCGCGTGTATTCCTGATAGGTGTCGATCAGAACGATGTTGTTGTTTACCACGATCCCCGCCAGTGCGACGATGCCAGTACCAGTCATGATGATCGAGAAAGCCTGATCCATAACCAGCATCCCAACCAGCACACCGGCGGTCGACAGGATGACCGCGAGCAGCACCAGCACCGAGTTGTAGAAGCTGTTGAACTGGGCGAGCAGGATGATGAACATCAGGACCAGCGCACCGGCGAAGGCGGTTTGCAGGAAGGCTTGGCTTTCTTCCTGATCGGCCATGTCGCCGGCCCATTCGAAACTTACCGAAGCGGGCAGGTTGCCGTCCGTCAGTAGCCACTCTTCGAGCGCGGTGATACGTTCGTTGCCGTTGACGACAGCGCGCGTGAGTTCACCGCGGTCGATCATGCGCTGCTGCTCGGCAGTCAGTGCATCTTCGGCGATGTAGGTCTTTTCTTCGGTTTCGACGTTGGTCAGCACGACCATCCCGTCAGTGACGCCAGCCTTCAGATCGAAGTAGCGTTTCTGGTCGATCCGGTCGATCTGTGCGAGCTTTGGCACGGGCTGCCGCGTGATGAAGTTCGACAGCGGAACCAAGCCGTTTTGCGTGCGAACCTTCAGGCTGTCGAGCGTCGCAAGGACACGGTCTTCTTCGGGCAGGCGCACACGAATTTCGATCTCTTCGTCAGAGCTATCGACCCGCATCGTGTCGAGCAGAATGCCGCGCGTGACGAGTTGCACCATCGCGCCAACAGTGGCGACGTCGGCGCCGTAGCGACCTGCCTTCTCGACATCGACATTGATCTCCCAGTCGATCCCGGGGAGGGGGCGGCTGTCCTCGATCTGGGTGAGGGCAGGCATCGTCTCCATGTGCGCGCGGGCCGCAGCGGTGGCTGCCAGCAGGTCGTCCCAGTCGTCGGACTTGAGGCGCAGGTTCACCGGCTTGGCCGACGCAGGGCCCATAGCAAGGCTCAACGTTTCCGTGCGGATACCCGGCAGCTGATCAAGGCGCGACTGCAGGTTGGCCATGACAGCATTGCCGTCGAGTTCTTCCAGCGGAATGTCGTTTGCGATGGCATAGGCCGGACGGTCGTCCCACGGGATCAGTTCAAGCTGAAGCTGACCGATGGCGTCACGCGGGCTTTCGGCACCGGCCGTGTTCGCGTTGAGGCCGCCAGCGCCGGAGAAAGCAAAGACCGACTCGATGCCGGGCGTGCTTAGGGCGATATCCTCTGCCTGCGCGACGAGGGCGTCTTTTTCAGCGAGGCTGAGGTTACCGCGCGCCTGCACGTAGACGATGGATTGCTCCGGTTCGGTTTCGGTAAAGAATTCGACCCCGTTGTTGTTCTTGCCGAAGTAATCGAAGACCACGACCACGAAGCCGATGATCGCCACGATGGTGATGATCGGCATCACGGGGTTATTCGTGATCGCCCACATGAACCAGCCGAACGGCGAGCGGCGATAGCTGGTGTCGACGCGCTTGGCCTTACGTTGGTACTTCAGCGACCCCATCGTGATCGACATGGCCGCCGAAGCGACGCAGAAGATCAGGAAGCCGAGCATGAAGCTCTGTTGTCCGATTAGCGCGGGGTTCACGGCCGAAAGTGCCCCTGCGAGCATCGCTGCGACAGCAGTCAGCCACATCACCGCGCGAATGATCCACGGCAGCTTGCGCAAGCGGTCGGAGGCGTGTCCGAAGCTGCGGCTGATACGGCCAAGAACACCGCCCAGTACGGGCATGAAAATCAACGCGACGACCAGCGAAGCCGACAGAACGAAGATCAGCGTGACGGGCAGCATCCCCATGAACTGACCAGGGACGCCGGGCCAGAAAAGCATGGGAAGGAACGCGCAAAGCGTGGTCGCGGTCGAGGAGATGACTGGCCAGAACATGCGCTTGGCTGCCTCGGTGTAGGCGTGCATGGGGCCGAGGCCTTCGTCGATGCGCTTGTCGGCGTATTCCACGACTACGATGGCGCCGTCGACGAGCATACCGACCGCGAGGATCAGGCCGAACATCACGATGTTCGAGATTGTCACGTCCATCGCGCCGAGCAGCAGGAAGGTCAGCAGGAACGACGTCGGGATCGAGAAGCCGACGAGCAGGGCGGAGCGGGTGCCGAGCGAAGCGAGCACCACGATCATCACCAGCGCGATCGCCGTCAGAACTGAGCCTTCAAGCTGTTTGACCATCGAATCCACGGTGCGGCTCTGGTCGTTCGAGGTGCTGACCTGGATCGCTGCGCGGAGGTCTTCGGGCCAGTTTGCACGGGCTTCCTCGACGGTTTCGCGGATCAGTGTCGCGGTGTCGATAAGGTTGTAGCCGCGGGCTTTTACAACCTGCAAAGCGACCGTTTTTACGCCGTTGAAGCGGGCGGTACTTTCGGCGTCTTCGAACGTCAGACGGATCGTGGCGAGGTCACCGAGCGTAACAACGCGGTCGCCGTTCGTCTTGACCGGCAGGTCGTAGATGTCGGAGGGCGTGTCGAAGGACGAGGGGATCTTGACCGCGAAATTACCCTGATCGGTTTCGACTTCACCCGCTGCGATCAGCAGGTTGTTCTGGGTGACCACGTTGATGAGCTCGCCAGCCGTGACGTTGTACGCCTCAAGGCGCAGCGGATCTATTTCAACCTCTAGCATCTCGTCACGCTGACCGCTCAGATCGGCGGACAGGACGGCGTCAATACCTTCAACTTCTTCCTGCAAGTCTTTGGCGACGTTGATCAAAGTGCGCTCCGGCACGTTGCCGGTGAGGCTCACGATGATGATCGGGAATTCGGAGAAGTTGATCTCGTTGATCGAGTAGTTGTCGGCACCAGCGGGGAACTTGCCCTCGACGCTGTTCATCGCGTCGCGGACGTCGGCCATTGTCTTGGTCTTGTCCCAACCGAATTCGAATTCCAGCGCGACACCGGCATAACCTTCGGCGGCGTTGGAGGTCATCTTTTTCAGCCCGTCGAGGTCACCGAGTTCGGTTTCCATCGGCTTGACCAGCAGCGTTTCGGAGTCGGCTGCGGAAATGCCGGGGAAGGGCACTGACACGAAGAGCGCCGGAATTTCGATATCCGGTTCGCCTTCTTTCGGGAGCGAGGTGTAAGCGCCCCATCCTGCCACGATAGAAAGCAGGATGAAGAGGATCACCATGCGGGCCCGTGACGCGGCCCAGTCGATCATTCCGGTCATAACGCATCCTCACGGAAGGTCGGTGCTACGGTGACGCCTTCAACAACATATTCCTGACCGACGACGATGATGTCGGCCTCGGGTTCGAGGCCCGCAACCCAGATACCGTCGATGGTATCGCGCACGGCCTCGACCGGAGCGAACTCTACCACGTTTTCGGCTGTGAGGATACGCAGGCCCAGAATGCCATCATCGTTGAGCGTGAGCGCGGATTGGGGAACGAGGTGCGCCTCACGTCCGTCGGTGGCGATCATGATCTCCGCTGTCTGGCCGTCGCGGATCGACAGGTCGGCGTTCGGAACCTCGATTTCCACACGGAAGGTGCGGGTGGTCGCATCTGCGGAGCGGGCGATGAAGTTCACGCGTCCTTCGGTTGTCAGGCCCGAAGCGAGCTCTGCCGAAGCGCGCGAACCGATCTGTACCTGCTCGACCTCGGTTTCGGGCAGGAAGCCCACAAGCTTGATCGGGTCGAGCTGGATGATCGTTGCGCATTCGCCGCCGGTGCTGAGGAGGGTGCCCAGCTCTGCGGTGTCGGTTTCCAGCAGGCCGCCGAAGGGGGCGGTGATTTCGGTGTTGCGGATGTCGCGCTCTGCGTTGTCCAGCGCAGCGCGCGCGGCAGACACGGCGGCTTCGGCGCCGCGGAGGCGTGTTTCCGAAGCGTAGCCTTCGGTGTTCAGCTTCTCTGCGGCGGATAGGCTTAGCTCGGCTTCACTCAGCGCGGCTTCTGCTTGGGCAAGCGACGCCTCGCGGGAGGCCATGTCAATGCGGCAAAGGACGTCGCCTTCGTTGACATAAGCACCCTTGCGCAGCGGATCGGAGACGACCTGACCGGCGGTTTGCGCTCGAACCGTGACCTGCCGTGCGGCTTCGGTCTGGCCGCGCAGGATCACGGCATTGTCAATCGCCTCGGCCACGGAATGCTGTACGACAACGCGAATGAGGCTCGGCGCCTCAGTGGTTTCAATGACCTCGGTTTCCGCTTCGTCCGGTTCTTCGACTTGGGCGAAGGCCAGAAGTTGGTCGCGCTCCGCAATTGCGAAGTAAAGAGCAGCTGTCACCAACGCCGATGTCATCAGCGGTAAAATACGCATTCGTGTTCCCCCAAAGGCCTTTGATGGCTGTTCCCAGCCGCATACCCGCAACGGGCTTAGTCCGTATAGTTTTCTTTACGGTAAACAGGCCCGTTCAGATTAAATTCCACGCAAAGTTGCTGCAAGGCAGCATTCCCCGACCTTTCCGTAGGGCTTGGCAATTGCGCCCGCTTCACGATAAGACGTTGACCGAATTGAAAGTGACAGGCGGGCCGACCGTCGGAAGGCGAAATGAGCAATAACGATAGTTTCGTAGACGAGGTGGCGGAAGAGCTTCGCCGCGACCGTCTTTATCACATGATCCGCCGTTATGGTTGGATCGCTGTTGTCGCAGTTGTCGGTTTGGTCGGTGGTACCGCCTATTTCGAGTATACCGGCGCGCAGGAACGCGCTGCTGCGCAGGCCAAGGGCGATGCGATCCTCGCGGCGATGGAGAACAACGACTCCGCATCGCGTAGCGCAGCACTGAACGAACTGCCGCAGGGCGTTGTTGCGCTTATGCTCGAAGCATCGACCGCAGTTGACGCAGGCGACCGCGAAGCCGCGATTGCCGCGTACCGCAAGATTGCCGACGTCGAGGGCGTGCAGAGCATCTACGTGAACGTCGCGGCGTTCAAAGCCATGCTCCTCGATGCGCAGGACATGACCGCCGAAGAGAAAATTGCGGCATTTGAACCCTTTACGGACGTCTCCAACCCGCTAAATCTGCTTGCACTGGAGCAGATCGCTCTGGCGCATGTCGAAGCAGGTGAGCGCGAGAAAGCTCTCGAAATCCTGACGCGTATCGAAAACGATGCATCGACGACTCGGGGCTTGCGTGACCGCGCAGGAACGCTGATTGTTTCTTTGGGCGGCGACGCCGAATAACGCGATAGAGGGGGCAGCCAATGTCGATCCGGACACTACTTAGCAGCTCGGTCCTGCTGGCTGCTCTGGCAGGTTGCGGCGGCACCGACGTCATCCTTCCGGGTGAACGCGTCGATTTCCGCGATGGCACCTACGCTGCGCCTCAGGCCGAAGCGAATATCGCGCTGGCGGCTTCGATCCCTGCTGCAACGAACAACGCCGACTGGGCGCAGAACGGCGGCAACGCCCAGCACAATGTCCAGAACGCAGCCTTTGGCGGAACGCCGCAGCTTCTGTTCTCGGCCGATATCGGTGCGGGCAACGAAAAGCGCGCCCGACTGGCCGCCGACCCCATCGTTGCGGGCGGTGTGGTCTACACGATTGATTCCGACTCGCAACTGGTTGCCACCTCCACCGTAGGTGCGCGCCTGTGGCAGTCGAACCTGAAGCCCGTTGGTGAGCGCGTCGCCGGTCCCGCAGGCGGTATGGCCGTTGCAGGCGGCATCATCTACGCGACCTCCGGTTATGGCGAAATCATCGCGCTCGACACATCGAACGGCGGCATCGTCTGGCGTCAGGATCTGAACTCCGCCGGTGCAGCCGCGCCGACCGTTGCTAACGGCATGGTTTATGTCGCGAGCCGTGATAGCCGCGGCTGGGTGCTCGACGCCGCGAATGGCCGCGTGAAGTGGACCGTCGACGGCATCACATCGGAAACCCGCTACGGTTCTGGCGCGAGCGTTGCGATCGGCAGTGACCTGTCGCTGTTCCCGTTCCCGTCGGGCCAGATCATCGCGACCTTCCGCAACGGCGGCACAAATCGCTGGAATTCGGCTGTCGCGGGTGAGCGCCTCGGCTACGCTGTCGGCACTGTATTTACTGGTGTTTCCAGCTCTCCGGTCATCGACGGCGGTACCGTGTACGCCAGCAATCCGGTGGGCCGCATTGCTGCGATGAACCTTGCAACTGGCGCAATCGAGTGGACCGCCAAAGACGGTGCCATCGGTCCGATCCAGCTGACGGGCAACTCGCTCTACTTCGTCAATGATGTGAACGAGCTGGTCCGCCTCGACAAGAATTCCGGCAACGTCATCTGGCGCCAATCGCTGCCCGATATGATCGAGCGTCGCTTCGGTCTGTCGAACGCGGCTTACGCTCATTACGGTCCTGTCATGGCGGGCGGTCAGCTTTATGTCGCATCGTCCGACGGCAACCTGCGCCAGTTCGATCCGGCATCGGGCGCGCTGGTCGGTCAGACCGAGGTTCGTGGCGGCGCAGCATCCAATCCGGTAGTCGCCGGCGGTGTACTTTACGTCGTGTCCCAAGACGGCAAACTGTTGGCTTTCCGTTGACGCGATAATGGTGTATCGCCCCTTTTCTGACTAGAAAGGGCATTTGCCATGACATTCACGCTCGCTATCGTCGGTCGCCCGAACGTGGGCAAATCGACACTGTTCAACCGTCTGGTTGGTAAGAGACTCGCTTTGGTCGACGACCAGCCGGGTGTGACTCGCGATTTGCGTGAAGGCGAGGCAAAGCTCGGCAACATCAAGTTCACGGTCATCGATTCTGCCGGTCTTGAAGAAGCCACCGACGACAGCCTTCAGGGCCGTATGCGCCGCCTGACAGAGCGCGCGGTGGAGATGGCCGATGTATGCCTTTTCCTCGTGGATGCCCGCGCCGGTATCACCCCGTCCGATGAAGTGTTTGCCGACATCCTGCGCAAGAAAAACGCGCACGTGATCCTCGCTGCGAACAAATCCGAAGGGCGTGCGGGTGAGGGCGGTTACCTCGAAGCGTTCTCGCTCGGCCTTGGCGAGCCGATCCGCCTGTCCGCCGAACACGGCGAGGGTCTGGACGAGCTGTATCACATGCTGCTGCCGCTCTCGGAACAGTTCGAAGAACGCGCCGCTGCCGATGCGCCCGAGGTCGACGTCGATATCGAGGACTGGGACGAGTTCGAAGAGGGCGAAGAGCCCGAGATCATGATGCCGACCGAGAGCAAGCCGCTCCAGATCGCCGTCATCGGTCGCCCGAACGCGGGTAAGTCCACGCTTATCAACAAGATCATCGGTGAAGAGCGTCTGCTCACCGGTCCGGAAGCAGGCATCACCCGCGATGCAATCTCGGTCCGCACCACGTGGGAAGACGTGCCGATGCGTATCTTCGATACCGCCGGTATGCGCCGTAAAGGCAAAGTGAATGAGAAGCTGGAAAAGCTCTCGGTCGCTGACGGTATTCGCGCGGTCAAGTTCGCCGAAGTCGTGGTCGTTCTGCTCGACGTGTCGATTCCGTTCGAACAACAGGACCTTCGCATCGCCGACCTCGCCGAACGTGAAGGCCGCGCGGTGATCGTCGCCGTCAACAAGTGGGACGCCGAAGACAACAAGCAGGAAAAGCTGAACGATCTTCGCGAGAAGTTCGGTCGCCTTCTGCCGCAGCTGCGCGGCGCTCCGATGGTGACCGTCTCGGCCAAGACCGGCAAAGGCCTCGACCGTCTGCACGCAGCGATCATGAAGGCCTACGTGACGTGGAACCGCCGCGTGTCGACCTCCGCGCTGAACCGCTGGCTGGTTGGGATGCTGGAGCAGCACCCGCCGCCCGCACCGCAGGGCAAGCGCATCAAGATGCGTTACGTCACTCAGGTGAAGACGCGTCCTCCGCAGTTCGTTGTCATGACCTCGCACCCCGATAAGGTGCCCGAGAGCTATGAGCGTTACCTGATTAACGGTCTGCGCGAAGACTTTGAAATGCCGGGTACCCCGATCCGCCTTTACCTGCGCGATCAGGGTGAAAAGAACCCGTATAAGAACAAGAAGAAAAAGCAGCCGTCCAAGCTGTCCAAGCACCTTAAGTAAAGGCGCGACGGGCCAGACGGCTGAGCAGCAGAACGATGCCGATACCGGCAAGCGCCGACATAATCCAATTGTCGGCGCCGTTCTGCACGATGATCCCGACCAGCGCCCAAATCACGGCAATCCCGTAGGCAGGGCCGCTGGGCGGCATCATCTGCACAAGGATCGCAGCCGACATCGCAATTGCAAGGAACAGGATCGACGCGGCCTGGTAGCTCAGGATGCCGTAGCCTGCGACCGCGATGGCCAGCGATACGAACGACGCAGCCGTCAGCCAGCCTGCGTAGAGGCCGAGCGGCACCTTCAGCCACCAGAAATCCTTGTCAGGCGAGCGGAGTAGGGCGAGCACGGTGACGCCTGCCATCACCAGAATGACCACCGTCGCCCAGATGACCGTCGCATTCGCAATCGCGAGCCAGAGCGTGCCGAGCGCGAGGCTCAGCGCGAGCGGGCCGCGCACCAGTTGCCATTGGTAATCGTCACGCCGTTTCCAGAGGCCATAGACCGCCGAAACGATCAACCATGTGTAGATGACGCCCCAGATGCTGAACGCGTATCCCGCGGGCTGGATGGGCGGCTGATCCATGAAAACGGGGATCTGGCCTTCCTCGTAGCCGGTGAACGGCTCTGTCACGAGCGGGGCAAAGACAAAGGTCAGCGAGAAGAAGGCGGTCAGCCAAGGAAGATAGCGTTTCATGCGAAGTCCTACGTCCGGCGGAGTACACTAGATCAACGCTGCACCCGAAACGCTTGTTCCGCAAAATAAAAAAGGGCGCCGAAGCGCCCTTTTCTTATTCCAGATCACCGGCTGCGTTCAGCACCGTCTTGCCCCGCAGATACGGATGAAGCGAGGCGGGCAGCGTGACCGAACCGTCTTCGTTCTGGCCGTTTTCCAGAACCGCAATGAGCGTGCGGCCAACAGCAAGGCCCGAGCCGTTCAGCGTATGAACGAACTGCGGCTTGCCGCCTTCGGTCGGCTTGAAGCGGGCGTTCATGCGGCGCGCCTGATAGTCACCAGCGGTCGATACCGACGAAATCTCGCGGTACTTGTCCTGACCGGGCAGCCAGACTTCGAGGTCGTGGGTCCGCTTCATACCAGCGCCCATATCGCCCGCGCAGAGCTTCATGGTGCGGTAGGGCAGTTCGAGCGCCTCGAGGATCGCTTCGGCCTGACGGGTCATACGCGCGTGCTCGTTTTCCGACTCGTCGGGGTGGACGATCGATACCATCTCGACCTTCTCGAACTGGTGCTGACGCAGCATACCCGAGGTATCGCGGCCGGCCGAACCCGCTTCCGAACGGAAGCACTGGGTATGCGCGGCGTAGCGCATCGGCAGGGTCGACTCTTCGATCGTGTCGCCGTTGACGAGGTTGGTCAGCGTGACTTCGGCGGTCGGGATGAGCCACCAGCCGTTGGTGGTCTGGTAGCTGTCCTCGCCGAACTTCGGAAGCTGGCCGGTGCCGTACATCATGTCTTCCTTGACCATCACGGGGGTGATGGCTTCGGTCAGACCGTGATTTTCGACGTGGAAGTCCAGCATGAACTGGGCCAGCGCACGGTGGATGCGAGCAACGCCGCCAGTCAGCACAACGAAACGGCTGCCCGAAAGCTTGGCGCCCGCTTCGAAGTCCATGCCCTTCTTCACACCGGCAAGGTCGTAGTGCTCCACCGGTTTGAAGTCGAACGAACGCGGGGTGCCCCAACGGCCGATTTCGACGTTGTCGTTTTCGTCGGCACCATCGGGCACATCATCATAGAGCATGTTCGGCAGCGTCAGGAGGAGCGTGTTCAACTCTTCGTCCTTCTGCTTGGCCTGCTCCTGCATCTGCGCGATTTCTGTTTTCTTTTCAGCGACCAGCGCGCGGAGGCGTTCGAACTCGGCCTCGTCGCCTTTGGCCTTGGCCGCACCGACTTCTTTCGACGCCTTGTTCTGCTCGGCCTGCGCGGTTTCGGCAGCGAGGATCAGCGCACGGCGCGCTTCGTCGATGGCAAGGATTTCTGACGAAACCGGCGATGCTCCACGACGCGAGAGGGCGGCATCAAAGGCTGCCGGATTTTCGCGGATAAAGCGGATGTCATGCATAGTTCCGTCTCCTTGGTTTGAATGACGCGGTGCTTATTGCACGGCCTCTAACACGAGGGAAGGGCCAAGGTGACTGTGAAACTTTCAAGACACCCCTTGCGGGATGATATGATATAACATAACAGTTAGCCGACCGAAGCAAACGGAGCCTCGTCACGCCTTTGTCCAACGCCGAATTGCGGCCGGCTCTGTCGGTCTGCTGATTTGAAAATCCCTTTTTAGTCCGCTCAAGAATACTCGGCGCATCCGTTGCCGGGACCGAAGAGGTCATGCCGTGTCCCAACTACGCCAGTGCACAGGATCGTTCTCAAGATGAATGGAAACCTCGGCCGGAATGGCCTGCGCAAACGTAGACGGCGCAATGACCCTATGCGTGACTTCGACGCTCTTCCTCTCGCGCTGCGTCAGTGGATGGCTGGCGCTGCGATGCCATGGTCGCCTGCATCGTGCCGCCGCATCTGGCTCCGCGCGAGGTCCAAAGGGGAGAGCGTCGAAGCCGTACTGGAAAGGCTGGACAGGGCAGAGCGGCAGTGCCTCGGTCGCGAGCGAATGGGTCTCGTGGCCCAAAATTTGCCAACGCAGCCCGTAGCGGGTCGCAGCATATCAAAAAACTGACATACTGGGCGCGTATTGCGCGCCGAATACCGAAAGGAATTACAATGAAAACCATTGGTCTGGCGGTTCTCGCCACTGTCGCCGCCGCTCCGCTGTTTGCCGAAGACGGACACCGCGAAATGGGCGCGCACGTTCACGGCGTCAGCAAGCTGGAGATGGCCGTCGAAGGCACCACCGTTGAGATGCACCTAGAGGCGCCTGGCATGGACATCGTCGGTTTCGAATACGAGCCGAGCACGGATGTCGACCTTGCAGCTGTTGAGGACGCGATTGCCCAGCTCATGCGCGCTGACGAGCTGTTTGTTTTCAACGACGCGGCGGGCTGTGCGCCTGTCGACGCAATGGCCGAGCTGCACATTCATGACGGCGAAGAGCATGAAGAAGGACATGATGACCACGACGAACACGAACACGAAGAAGAAGGTGCGCGCCATACCGAATTCGAAGCGCACTACGTGTTTGACTGCGAAGATACCTCTGCTTTGACCAGCATCGAGTTTCCGTTCTTCACTCGGTTCGAGAACGCCCACGAGATCGAAGCGCAATACGTCACCGATGCAGGTGCCGGTTCCGCCGAGATTGACCACCACGTCGCCAAACTGACCCTGAACTAAGCCATGACCAAAGCCGCTTTAAAACTCTCCGATGTCCGATTTTCATGGCCGGGAAAGGGCGGCTTTGCACTGACGTGTCCGTCGTTTGCCTTGGGGCAGGGCGAAAGGGTCCTGCTCCTTGGTGAAAGCGGGTCGGGCAAATCCACTTTGCTGTCATTGATCTGCGGGATTGTTGCCGCCAATCAGGGCGAGGTGCAGGTCTCCGGCACTGACCTCGGAAAGCTACGGGTCGGTGCGCGGGACCGTTTCCGCTCCGAAAATATCGGGGTGATTTTCCAGCAGTTCAATCTGCTTCCCTATGGCCGCGTGGTTGATAACATCTTGCTTCCACTCAGGTTTTCGCCCGAGCGGCGCAAGCGTGCGGGTGATGGCAACGCCGAAGCTGCCCGCCTTTGCACTGACCTTGGTCTGCCTGATGGCGTGATGAATACGCCTGCGGGGCGTCTGAGCGTTGGCCAGCAGCAACGTGTCGCCGTGGCGCGTGCGCTGATCGGTCGCCCGCCTTTGATAGTCGCGGACGAGCCGACTTCTGCGCTGGATGCGGCGACACAGGACACGTTCCTTGAACTCCTGTTCCGTCAGACACGAGAGGCTGGATCGGCGGTGCTCATGGTTAGTCACGACGAACGGCTCGGCGACAGGTTCGACCGCGTCATCCGCCTTGAGGACATCGTCAAAACCGAAAGGGCCGCCGCATGATTTTCCGTCTCGCTTTCGGCTCGCTTATCGCCCGCGCCCTGACGGTCGGTATGACGATCATCGCCATTGCTCTGTCGGTCGCGCTCTTCCTCGGGGTAGAAAAAGTCCGCACCGGTGCCCGCGATAGCTTTGCCGATACGATTTCGGGCACCGACCTGATTGTTGGCGCGCGGTCGGGTTCGGTACAGCTGCTGCTCTATTCCGTGTTCCGCATCGGCAACGCAACGAACAATGTGACGTGGGAAAGCTACGAGGACATCGCAAACCGTGAAGAGGTCGACTGGATCGTGCCGATCTCGCTGGGCGACAGCCATAAGCAGTTCCGCGTGATGGGCACGACCAACGAGTTCTTTGACCGCTACAAATTCCGCGGTGGCCGCTCGCTCGAATTTGCGGACGGGCAGGGAGTTGGTGACCTTTACGATACTGTCGTCGGCGCCGACGTGGCCGAAACGCTCGGGTACAAAGTGGGCGACCCGATAGTGGTGGCACATGGCCTTGCGTCGTTTACCGAACATGACGACCAGCCGTTCCGTATTGCTGGTATCCTCGCCAAGACCGGCACGCCCGTTGACCGCACGGTGATTGTCAGCTTGGAGGCAATCGAGGCTATCCACATCGACTGGCAGACGGGCGCGAAGTCCGGCGGACCCGCAACGCCGGTCGAGCAAATCCGCCAGATGAACCTTCAGCCGCAAGCGATCACAGCGGCGCTGGTCGGGGTGAAATCCCGTCTTCAAATATTTGGACTACAACGGTGGATCAACGAATACGCCGAAGAGCCTCTGCTCGCAGTCCTTCCCGGTGTCGCCCTGCAAGAGCTCTGGCAGATCGTCGGGGTAGCCGAAAACGCACTGATCGGCGTGTCCGCGATGGTCGTGCTGACCGCGCTAATCGGGATGATGGCGATGATCTTCTCCAGCCTGAACGAGAGGCGGCGGGAGATGGCGATCTGGCGTGCGGTTGGCGCGAGCCCCGTGACGATCCTCGGCATGCTGGTGCTGGAGGCAGTCCTGATGGCAGCCATCGGCGCGGCGCTCGGTGTTGTAATCCTCTACGCCGGACTGATGGTTTTCCAGCCGTGGGCCGACGCCGCCTATGGCATCTGGCTCCCGATTGAGGCACCCTCGCTCTATGAAATTCAATTGCTCGGCGCGGTGATTTTGGCGGCGGCACTCGCCAGCCTCGTTCCGGCGCTGCGCGCCTACCGCCTCTCGCTCGCAGATGGCATGATGGTGAGAATATGATCCGACTTTCCCGCAGACAGCTTTTGTTAACGACCACCGCGGCGGCAGTTTTGTCTCGCGCTGCTCTCGCTGCCGACTATCAGGAGATCACGTGGGACGACCTGATCCCGCCCGGCGTGCCGTATTCCGAGATTATCGGGAACGGCGAGATGGACGTGATGAATGATACGTGGAACCCGGTGTTTGATGAGAACGGGGTGAAGCTCAACATGGCTCTTGACGGCATGGCGGTGAAGCTGCCGGGCTACATCATCCCGATCGATGTGGGGACGGAAGGTGTCACGAGCTTTGTCTTTGTGCCTTACACTGGTGCCTGCATCCATGTACCGCCGCCTCCGCCCAATCAGGTGGTGTTCGTGATGAGCGAGACCCCTTGGCCAAACGATCAGTTGTTCGATGCCGTGTGGGTTTATGGGACCATGTCCGCCAAGCTGCAAAGCAACGAGCTGGCGCAGATGGGCTATGAAATTAAAGCCGAGAAGATGGAAATTTACGAATGGACGTAATGCAGCCCACCCGCCGAGGCGTGCTTTTGACTTCGGTTGCGTTGATGGCTTTCGGCCTTCCCGGGATGGCCGACGAGGTCTTCGATATCGAGTGGAAAGACCTCATGCCCGAAGGCGAAGCAACCGGACCCAGCGGCGTTGTCGAACACGACGGCGCGGCGGCGATCAGTCAGCCCGCATCGACCGGCGTTCGCACGGACTGGAACGGTCAGACAGTCCGCCTGTCTGGCTTTGTGATCCCGATGGAGTACGACGGCACCGCAGTAAAAACCTTCATGCTTGTGCCTTACGTTGGCGCATGCATCCACGTCCCGCCGCCGCCTGCGAACCAGTTGGTGCTGGTCACGACTGATCGCCCTTATGAGTCCGGTGGGTTATTCGAGCCGGTCACGGTCACAGGTATGTTCGGCGCGGCCTCCAATTCCACCCAGCTGGCCGAGGTCGGATATGCACTCTCTGCTGACAGGATCGTGCCTTACGAGTAAGCGCGGAGGGGCTCTGCCCCCGCGGCTTTGCCGCTCCCTCGGGATATTTTTTGCACAAAGGCGGGCGTCAGGTGCCGCAGAAGGTTTGACGGACGCGCTCGGTTTCGGTTGGCGGCGACATGTAGGCCTCGTTCTTGGTGAACGGGTTTGTCGCGGCTGAGAGGAGCGCGTTGAAGGGGCCGTAGTCCTCGTAGATCGCGCTGGCGATGGCGGCCTCGATGTGGTGAAGGCGCGGGATGACCTGCGGGTTGGTCTTCGCCGCGAAGTCGAGGTTGGGATTTTGCGCGGACCAGTCCTTGAGCCATTGTGCGTGGTCAGGATGGTCGAGCGGCTGACCGAGTGTGGCGAAGGTGTTGGTAAAATCTGCGCTGACTTCTGCCATCATCGTGAGCAGACGGTTGGTGAGGGCAAAGGATGCTTCGTCGGGCTGGAGGCCGAGCTTGGCGGCGAAGATGCGGCGCCATTCGGCCTGATAGAGGTCGGCGAATTTGTTGACGATGCCTGTGAACTCTTCGATCGCGGCGTCCTGATCGGGCATTAGCGGGATCATCGAAGAGGCGAACTGCGCGATGTTCCAGACCGCAATTTGCGGCTGGTTCGAATAGGCATACCGGCGCTGGTGGTCAATGGACGAGAATACCGTGTGCGGGTGGTAGGCGTCCATGAACGCGCAGGGGCCGTAGTCGATGGTTTCGCCGCTGATCAGCATGTTGTCAGTGTTCATCACACCGTGGATGAAGCCGAGGCCGATCCACTGGGCGATCAGTTTGGCTTGGCGGGTCATCATGTCGCGCAGGACCATGGCGGGGTTGGTTTCTCCGCCAAAGTGGCGCTCTGCCGTGTGTTCGAACAGCGATTTGAGGCCGTTGATGTCCTGATGGTAGGCGTAAAGCTGGAAGGTGCCGACGCGGATGTGGCTTTGTGCGACGCGTGTCAAAACAGCGCCGGGGAGGGCGGCTTCGCGGACGACGGTTTCGCCGGTCGTCACCGCAGCGAGGGCGCGCGTGGTCGGGACACCGAGGGCGTGCATCGCTTCGGACATGATGTATTCGCGAATGACGGGGCCGACCCACGCTTTGCCGTCGCCAGCACGGGAATAGGGCGTGCGGCCCGAGCCTTTGAGCTGGAGGTCGAAGCGGTCGCGTTTGGGGGTTACGATTTCGCCCAGCAACACAGCACGGCCGTCGCCAAGGCCAGGATTCCATTGGCCGAACTGGTGGCCGCCGTAGGCTTGGGCGATGGGTTCTGCACCGTCAGGAATGGTATTGCCAGCGAATACCTCTGCGGCCTCGGGGGACTTCAACGCCTCAAGATTGCCGCCGAGCTCACGCGCGAGGCTTTCGTTCAGCGCGATCAGTTTCGGCGCGGGAACCTTGGCTGGTTCCTGACGGGTAAACATATGCGGCAGCAGGCGGGCGTAGGAATTGTCGAAGTCGAAAATCTGCATGGGACCTACATGGGGGCGCTGCCCGCAAAGCGCAATCAGAGGCGGTCGGTCAGGACCAGAATGTCGTCTTGTGCGCGGAAGCCGACCTTTTCGCAGAACCGGCGGAGGCCGTCCTGATCCTGCGGAAGGTGGACATGCAGAGCGCCGACGCCGCCTTTGCCGAGGGCGACGGCCACGGCGTGGAGCACCTCTGTGCCGATGCCGCGATTGCGAACGCTGGGGCGTATGTAGACCTCTTGCACCCAGCCCTCTGTCTCTGCCGTGGTGACGGACCAACTGAACGTCACGACCACATAGCCCAATGGCGCGCGCTGCGGGCCTACCAGCCAGACGGCGCCGTACGGGCCGCTTTCGAGCAGCGGAGCCACGGCGCGGTCATGGAGTTCGGGGTCAGACACGTGGCCTGCTTCTTCCACGGCGCGAGCCATGAGCGCCAGAAGCGGCGCTTTGTCGTCTGGCGTGGCGAGGCGGATCGACGTCGTCATAGGCGCGCGAGCCTTTCGGTCAGCAGGTCAAAGAAACCTTGGGTGTCGATATCCTTCATGAACATCGCATTCGCGGGTCGGTCGGTGACGCGCCACCAGTCGGCGACGGTCATGCCCAGCGTGAGGTCGGACGTGGTTTCGATCTCCACGTTGATGTGGCGTCCCGAGAAAAGCTCGGGCTTGATCAGGTAGGCGATGGTGCAGGGATCATGGAGCGGCGCGCCTTCGGAGCCGTACTTTTCCTTGTCGAAACGCTCGAAGAAGTCGGTCCATTCGGCGACCATCGTGCCGACCTTGCTGCCCATGTTCCGGAAGGCATCGACGCGGGCCTTGTTGGTCAGCGCTTTGTGGGTCACGTCGAGCGGCATCATGGTAATCGGGACGCCGGATTTGAATACGATAGAAGCGGCTTCGGGGTCCACGTAGATGTTGAACTCGGCGGCGGGCGTGATGTTGCCGACCTCGAAATAGGCGCCGCCCATAAGGACGATTTCCTGCACCTTTTCGATGATGTCAGGGGCTTTTTCGAAAGCCGCTGCGACGTTGGTCAGCGGTCCGATGGGGCAAATCGTGACGGTGCCTGCGGGTTCTGCACGTAGAGTGTCGATGATGAAGTCGACGGCGTGCTGGTCCTGAAGCGGCATGGTCGGGTCAGGCATGACGGGACCGTCGAGGCCGGTTTTGCCGTGGACATGTTCGGCAGTGACGAGCTTGCGCGAAAGCGGGGCATCGCAGCCTTGGAACACTTTGATATCAGGGCGCCCAGCCAGTTCGCAGACAATACGGGCGTTCTTTTGCGTCAGTGGAAGCGGTACGTTCCCAGCGACCGCCGTCACGCCGAGGAGGTCAATCTCTTCGGGGCTGGCGATGGCAAGGAGGATGGCGACCGCGTCGTCCTGACCGGGGTCGGTATCGATAATGATTTTACGGGGTGACATAGAGCCCTCTTCAAATTTGCGAGCACTGTGGCTGGCATGGAAAGGGCGTGCAAGGCCAATTCGGGGAGGAGGGGCGCTGCCCCTCTGGCCTGCGGCCATTCACCCCGAGGTATTTTTGTCAGAATGAAAATCGGCGGGTCACTTGGTCGGCGTCTGTGATCCGTCGTCATCGTCGACGGTGCGGCCACGGATCGGGGTCGGTCGGACGCGGTCTTCGATGTGATCGATCAACATGCCGGCGATGTTTTTCTTGGTGGCGACCTCGATGCCTTCGAGACCGGGGCTGGAGTTTACCTCAAGCACTTTCGGGCCGGATTCAGAACGCAGCAAATCGACGCCCGCCATGTTCAGCTTGAACGCTTTGGCTGCGCGGACGGCAGTTTCGCGTTCCTCTTTGCTGATGCGGACTGACTGCGCGGAGCCGCCGCGATGCAGGTTGGAGCGGAAGTCACCATCAGCGCCTGTGCGCTTCATTGAGGCAACGACCTTGCCGCCCACAACGAAGCAGCGGATATCCTCGCCTGCGGCTTCCTTGACGAAATCCTGCACGAGGAAGTTGGCCTTGAGACCACGGAAGGCGTCGATGACCGACTGGGCGGCTTTCTTGGTTTCGGCAAGGACGACGCCTTTGCCTTGGGTCGACTCGAGTAGTTTCACGATCAGCGGCGCGGTGCCGACGAGGCGCATGAGCGAGTCCGTGTCCTTAGGGGAGGCGGCGAAGGCTGTGTTCGGCATGCCGATCTTATGGCGGGCCATGATCTGGTGAGCGGCGAGCTTGTCGCGGCTCGCGGTGATGCCATCGGAGCCGTTGAGGCAGAACACACCGATCGTTTCGAACTGGCGGATTACGGCGGTGCCATAGGAGGTAATCGACGCGCCGATGCGCGGGATCACGGCGTCGTAGCGTGGCAGGCGCTTGCCGTCATAGTGCACCTCGGGCGACATTGCGTTGATGGCCATATAGCAGCGGCTGGTGTCGATTACCTCGACCGTGTGGCCGTGTCTTTCGCCCTCTTCGACGAGGCGGCGCGTGGAGTAGTTATCCTCGCGGCTGAGGACAGCGATGCGCAGCGCGCGGTTCGGCGCGGCGTGGCGGACACGGGCGGTGGTGTAAACGTCGTAGCTGAGCTTGGGTTGCTGGTAGCGCTCCGTCGCGACGATGGTGATATGATCCTTCAGGGCCTCGCGGCCAAGCAACATACGAGAATGCATCCCCGAGCGGTCGGTCAGGGTCAGTTCGATCGGCCAGCTTTCATCGCCGACCTGCATCTTCGAGGCGATGACATAGCGCATTTCGGATTCGCCATTGGATGACGTGACGCTGCGCCTGTCGACGATCTTGGCTGAACAGGGGATCATCAGGTCCTCGCGTCCGGGAACAGGCTGCACGGTAAAGCGGACTTTGGGTGCGGAGGCGGGGCCGAAGGTTTCGATGTCGAAGGCATGGAGCGCCGATGTCCGTGCGCCGGTATCAACCTTCGCCTTGATCGCAGGCAGTCCCAGATCGGGCAGGGCGACCCATTCTTCCCAGCCGAAACGCATGAGGTTCTGCATGTCGTCGGTGTCGTTGGTCATGGAAGGACTCCTGCGTCTATTTGCCCCCTGCGTTAACAAGGGCTGGCGGAAAATAACAACGGATGATGACGGAAATACTGCGGAATTACGCCGATGCTTGGCATCGGTCGTTGTGGTGTTGAGCGCGATTGGAGGGGCGCTGCCCCTCTGGCGCTGTGCGCCATTCACCCCGAGGTATTTGGGTCAGAATGAAGATCAGGCGCGGAAGTGTTTGGAGAGCTTGAGGCCCTGACCCTGATAGTTCGATTTGATATCGCGGCCGTAGAGTTGTTCGGGCAGTTCGGCCATTTGTTCGTATACGAGGCGGCCGACGATCTGGCCGTGTTCGAGGACGAAGGGCGCCTCGTGGCAGCGGACTTCGAGGACGCCGCGCGAGCCTGTGCCGCCAGCGCTTTCGTGGCCGAAACCTGGGTCAAAAAAGCCTGCATAGTGGACGCGGAATTCGCCGACCATGGCGAGGTAAGGAGCCATCTCGGCGGCCTGCATCGGCGGGATGGTGACGGCCTCGCGGCTGACGAGGATGTAGAACGCACCAGGATCGAGGATGATCTGCTGGTTGTCCGAGTGGACCTCTTCCCAGAATTCGCGCGGATCGTAGTGGTTCAGGAGGTCGAGGTCGATGACGCCGGTGTGCGGCTTGGCGCGGTAGCCGACGAGGGTTCCGTTCTGCGGCGCGAGGTCGACAGAAAAGCCGAGGCCGTCATCAATGACAGGTTCGCCGTTAACGAGCGGGGTTTCCGCGTGGAGCGCTTGCAGTTCGGCATCGTCCAGCACTGCGTGGCCGGAGCGGAAACGGATCTGGTTCAGCCGCATTCCAGGGCGGACGAGGACTGAGAACGAGCGCGGGCAAATCTCTGCGTAGAGCGGGCCTTGGTAGCCCAGTGCGATACGGTCGAATTCGACGCCGCCGTCGGTGATCGTGCGGGTCAGCAGGTCGAGGCGACCGGTGGAGGATTTGGCATTCGCGACGGCTTGAATGCCAGCGGGCAGCGCGAGGCTTTCCATCAGCGGCACGACGTAGACGCATCCCTTTTCAAGGACGGCGCCATTCGTCAGGTCGACGCGGTGCATCTCGAATTCGGTGAGGCGGTCGGCGACGGAGCGACCCTCGCCAGCAAGGAAAGATGCGCGGACGCGGTAAGCGACAGTGCCGAGACGCAGGTCTAGGCTTGCGGGCTGGATCTGACCTTCGACGTAGGGTGTCGCGGCCGAGATTGCGCCATCGTCGATCAGCTTTGCGATCTGCTGGCTTGCCAATACTCCGGTCATTCTTTCCTCCCAAAAACAAATCGCCCGCCCAGTGAGGGCGGGCGATTTTGATGGTCGGGCTAGCAGGACTCGAACCTGCGACCTTCCGTCCCCCAGACGGACGCGCTACCAGGCTGCGCTATAGCCCGACGTGTGGGCCTTCTTACCGTTTTTGCGGGCAAGAGCAAGACGCAATCTGGGGAAAATTCCGTCGATCTGTCAGGAGTTAGCCAAGGATCAGGTCCGGCAGTTCCGACCAGTGGTCGAATGACCAGCGTTTGGGGACCTGCGCGACCGTTGTCTTGTGGTAGCCGACGGTGAAAAAGGCAAAATCGATCTGTGCGTTCTGCGCTGTTTCCGCATCGACTTCACTATCACCGACGTAAAACTGACGTGTGCGGCCAAGCATCGTGAACGTGGTGTCGAGCGGAAGGGGATCGGGTTTGCGCTTTTCCAGCGAATCGCCGGCGATCATCGCGTCGAAGTAATGCGCGAGGCCAAGCTGCGCGAGGACGCTTTTCATCGGAGCCGTCGGCTTGTTTGTGCACAGACCAAGGACACAACCCGCAGATTTGAGACGGTCCAGCGCGTCGGTGACGCCATCGTAGATCGTCGTCAGGTCGTGCGCATCCACGTAAGTGTCCATGAAGGTCTTATACGCTTGATCGCGTTCAGCTTCGGGGACATCGCGCACGTCGCAGACGCGGCTGAAGAGGAAAGCGGTGCCATTGCCGACGAAGCTTTGCACGGTGTCGCGGTCCAGCGGGTCGAGGCCGTAGCCTTGAAGCATCGTGTTCACGGACGCGGCGATATCGGGAACGCTGTCGATCAGCGTCCCGTCGAGGTCAAAGACCACGGCAGTTTGTTCGGACATAAAATCAGTTTCCGGTCATGCGACCATAAAGCGCCGCGAGGTTATCAAAATGGGGTCTGATCAAACCGGACTTGCGCGCCAGCGCGCTCCGGTCGCCCCGAGAGATAAGCGACAAGACTCCGATAGGTTCCGGCTGGGCAGGGGGCTCACTGACATTTGCAGGGATGGACGAGAACAGATCACCGATGGCAGCGATCTCGCGATCTTCGGGCTGCGGCTTTGTCTCGGACACTGCCGGCACGCCTTCGATCACATCATCGGTTTGATGCTCGGGCGCCGTCTGCTGTTCATCGGTCAGCGATTTGCCAAGGGACGCGACGTGCTTCACGCCCATCTCGCGCAGCAGTTTTTGCGCGCCCTTGATGGTCATGCCGTCGTCATGCAGGAGTTTCTTGATACCGCCGAGCAGTTCCATGTCGACAGGGCGGTAATAGCGGCGGCCGCCCGCGCGCTTCACAGGTTTGATCTGCGTGAATTTGCTTTCCCAAAAGCGCAACACGTGGGCTGGCGTGTCCAGCCACTCCGACACCTCGCTGATGGTGCGGAAGGCATCGCGTGATTTGCCCATGGGTTAAGCCCTTAAGATTTGTTACCGTCCGAAACGCGGTCTTTCATAAGGTGGCTGGGACGGAATGTCAGCACACGGCGCGGAGAAATCACCTTCGGCTCACCGGTTTTCGGGTTCCGGCCAACGCGTTCCGCTTTGTCGCGGACGGTGAAGGTGCCGAAAGAGCTGATCTTGACGGTTTCGCCTTCGACCAGAGCGTCCGAAATGTGCTTGAGCACGCTTTCGACTAGCTCCGCGCTATCATTGCGAGAAAGCCCGACTTCAGCGTGTACCGCTTCGGCAAGATCCATACGTGTCAGAGTCTTTTCGGCCATGCCATTCCCCCTCAGGTTTTGAGAATGTTACGCAGGCTCGAATTTACCTGTCAATAACAGGGGCTTGGAAAGAGCAGTAATAGTCCACCTTACCAGCGGATTACGACCGAACCCCATGCCAGACCGCCGCCAATCGCCTCTGTCACGACCAGATCGCCCTGTTTGATCTGACCGCTCTGCACGCCTACGGAGAGCGCGAGGGGAATCGATGCCGCCGAGGTGTTGCCGTGGTCCTGAACGGTCACGATCACCTTATCCATGCTGACGCCGAGCTTTTTGGCGGTCGACTGGATGATGCGGATGTTCGCCTGATGCGGCACGACCCAATCGACATCTTCGGATGTCAGACCAGCGTCGCCGAGCGATTTGTGCGCGGTTTGCGCTAGTTTTTCGACAGCGTGACGGAAGACTTCCTTGCCTTCCATACGCAGACGGCCGGTGGTCTGGGTCGAAACACCGCCGTCCACATAGAGCAGATCGCGGTAGGTGCCGTCGGAATTCAAATCGGTCGCCAGAATACCGCGGTCGGTATTCGCGCCGGTGCCGTCTTGCGCCTCAATGATCAGCGCACCAGCGCCGTCACCGAACAGAACGCAGGTGGAGCGGTCTTCCCAGTCCATGATGCGGGTGAAGGTTTCCGCGCCGATAACCAGAACACGCTTCGCGCTACCCGACTGGATCAGGGCGTTGGCGTTGGTCAGGGCGAAAACGAAACCGGCGCAGACAGCTTGGATATCGAAAGCGAAACCCTTGGTGTTCCCGATGTTGTGCTGAACCATGGTTGCAGCGGACGGGAAAGTGAAGTCGGCGGTCGAGGTCGCAAGGACGATCGCGTCGATGTCGTTACCGGTCAGACCCGCGTTTTCGAGCGCGGCATTGGCAGCGCGGGTCGCAAGATCGGAGGTCGTCTGGCCTTCGGCGGCGAAGTGGCGGCGTTCAATTCCGGAACGGCTGACAATCCAGTCGTGGGACGTGTCCAGCTTGTCTTCGAAGTAGGAGTTGGGAACCACGCGCTCGGGAAGATAATGCCCTACGCCGGTAACCACCGCTCTGATCGTCATTGAAATTACTCGCTTTTTGCGCTTGTGGGCGCAGCTTCCGCGCCGTCATTCTGGGCATCTTGCGCAAGTGCGGTGGCAGTTGCAACCCGTGCAGCCAGTTTCTGTGAGAAGCCGTTCTTGCCGAGGCGGCTCGCAAGGGCGAGCGCGGCAGCAACGCCGGTCGAGTCGGCAGAGCCGTGGCTTTTGATGACCGAGCCGTTCAGGCCGAGGAACACACCGCCGTTGACGCGGCGCGGGTCGATCCGCTTTTTCAGGCGCTGGAGCGAGGTATAGGCAATTGCCGCCGCGATACGCGACAGGAACGAATTGTTGAATGCCTCGCGTAGCGCGCTGGAGATCAGGTTCGCAGTGCCTTCACCAGTTTTCAGCGCGACGTTCCCGGTGAAACCGTCGGTGACGATCACATCCACACGGTCGGAGGGCAGGTCGTTGCCTTCGACGAAGCCGACATACTCGAACTCGCCGCGGTCGGCGGCAGCAGCGATCAGCTCGTGCGCGACCTTCAGTTCGGCGCGGCCCTTGTGCTCTTCGACGCCGACGTTCAGCAGGCCAACGCGGGGACGGGCAAGGCCCATACCGTTGCGAGCGTAAGACGTGCCCATCAGCGCGTAGGTCAGAAGGTCGTCCTGATCGGCGCGAATATCGGCGCCCGCATCGAGCATGACATTGAAGTTGCCCGCGCTCATCGACGGCCACATGCAAGCGATGGCCGGACGGTTCACGCCGTCGACCTTGCGCAGGATGAGCATCGACATCGCCATCAGCGCGCCGGTGTTGCCGCAGGAGACACAGACATCCGCATCGCCGGTCTTCACCGCAGTGATAGCCGACCACATAGACGTCTTTTTGCCCTGACGCAGAATCTGCGAGGGCTTATCGGTCATCTGGACCACGTCGGGGCAGTCGCGGATTTCAACGCGGTCTGCAATGCGGCGCTTGTTGACGAGCGAAGTCAGGTCTTGCTCGCGGCCATGCAGGATGGCGCGTGCTGACGGATCCTTTGCCAGAAAACTGGCAAGGCCCGCGACAATAGCCGCAGGCCCTTTATCACCGCCCATGGCATCTACGGACAAGACTACGGATTTTTCCGAGGTATTGGTCACGTCAGACCCGTCCGTTTGCCATTAGTACCACTGGAGATGCTTATGCAGCGTCTTCGTCCAGATCGACTTCGTCGGCCTGAGCTACGATTTCTTTGCTATCGTAGTGACCGCAGGACGGGCAAACGTGGTGCGGACGCTTCAGTTCGCCACAGGACGAGCATTCGTTCGGGTTGGCAGCAACCAGAGCGTCGTGTGCGCGGCGCATGTTGCGGCGCGATTTGGAGACTTTGTTCTGCTGAACGGCCATGTCTCTACCTATCTAGTTCGGGGGCGCATGGCCCGGTGTTTCGTGTTTCGCTTACGAGTATCGCGGGCGTCCTAGACGATTAGACGCGGCCTGTCGAGTATCGTTTGAAAGAGGCCGCGAACATACTGCGATTTCGCGTTTGCGCAAGCCCCGTATCGGGGCCTTTTGTCATTCTTTTTCTGGTTTTTCCAGAGAGTCGCGCAAGGATTTTAGGCCCGCGAACGGTTTTGTGTCCTCGTCCCGCATCGGAGCGATTCCTTTTTCGGTGTAAACCGCTTCGCCAAGCTCTACTCCCTCCGCGCGGGGGAAGGGCGGAAGGGCGAGACTGAGCGCTTCGGACATCACTTCATAGAGATCGATAGCGGTCGGCAGCGGCTCGATGGAATCATCGTCGGGCATTTCGACTTCACCGATGACGGTCTCTTCGTAGTCGTGCACATAGGCGCGCACGATGCTCTCGTCGATGCGGGTGGTGACCGGCTCCAGCGTCACGACACACTCCTGGACGACGGTCGCGCCCAGTTTTGCATGGAGATGCCAGTCGGTTTTGCCGCGTGCGAGCAGCTGACCCTCGAAGCGGAGTTTGCGGATTTTCGGAATGTCGAGCACGCGAGCCAGCTTGGCGCGGGCGTCCGCGTCGGGCTCCAGCGTGAAGGGAACTTCGGTGCGTCCGGACAATTCGGACAGACGGTAGATATGTTTGTCGGTAGAGCCCATTACGCTTCCATTCTTGAACAACGGCCTTAGGGTGATGTAAGCCAACTAAAAGCCAAGGCAAAGCGATACAAGGGGGCATTCATGGGCAAGACGGCAGGTATCATCCGCGGTATGCGGATCCTTCCACTTGCGGTAGCGGCCCTGCTTGCTACCAGCGCCTGTGTCGAGCGCATCGACTATCACGGGTTCACACCGAGCCAGGAAGCAATCGCGTCGGTCGACGTCGGCAGCGACACCCGCGCCACGGTCATCGAAAAGCTGGGTCGTCCGTCGATGGGCGGCATCACCGGCACCGATAGCCTTTACTACGTATCCTACGCGGTCCGTAACTACGGCCCGCTCCCGCCCAAAGAGGTTGACCGCACCGTTCTGGCGCTCGATTTCGACGCGGCCGGTATCGTGCGTAACGTAGAGCTCTTCGGGCTTGAGGATGGCAACGTCGTATCCCTGTCGCGCCGCGTGACCGATGATGGTCTGCGTGACAATACGCTGATGCGCCAGATCCTCGGTTCGATCGGTCGCTTCAACGCTGCCGATTTCATCGGTTCGGACTAAGATCAAAGTCAGCGCAAAAAAGACAATACACCTGTTACATGCCTCGGTTAATGTAGCAGGTGTCTTTGTTTGCTGGGTACCGCCATGCGCCTGAGCCTGACCCGCGGCCGCTACATCGCCCGACTAGCCGAAACGCCTGAGGACATCCTGCGGGCGCAGCGCTTGCGTCACCGCTGTTTCATTGGCGAACACGACGGGCATGACGCTGATCATTTCGACGAAGTCTGCCAACATGTGCTGGTCGAGGATACGCGGAGCGGGGAGCTCGTGTGCTGTTTCCGCCTCCTGCCGTTGGCGAGCGGGTCGGAGATCGGAAAAAGCTATTCCGCGCAGTATTACGAACTGTCATCGCTCGGCGCCTTTGACGGTCCGATGGTCGAAATGGGCCGGTTCTGTATTGCGCCCGAGGTCCGCGATCCTGATGTCCTGCGCGTCGCGTGGGGTGCGATGACGCAATACGTCGACGAGGCTGGGGTAGAGCTGCTGTTCGGCTGCTCGTCCTTCCATGGGATTGAGGCGGACAGCTACGTCGATGCCTTCGATATGCTGGCAGAGCGTCACCTCGCACCCAAGCGTTGGCTGCCGAAGGTGAAAGCGCCGCGTGTGTTCCGCTTTGCCAGCGAACGCCTACGCAGGCCGCTGGACCGCAAGGCTGCGATGCTGCGGATGCCGCCGCTGCTCAAGACCTATCTGGTGATGGGGGGATGGGTGAGCGATCATGCAGTCGTGGATACCGACCTCAACACGCTGCATGTCTTCACCGGCCTCGAGATCAAGGCCATTCCGCCAGCCCGCGCAAAGGCATTGCGGGCTGTGGCGGGGTGAGGGGCGCTGCCCCTCTGGCGCTTTGCGCCATTCACCCCGAGGTATTTTCGTCAGAATGAAGAGCGGGCGCTTATTTTGCGCCGCGCGACAGGGCTGCAACGCCGGTGCGAGCCACTTCCACGAGGCCCAGCGGGCGCATCAGGTCTGCGAAGGCGTCGATCTTTTCCGGTGTTC
This sequence comes from Marivivens aquimaris, assembly GCF_015220045.1. Classification (NCBI taxonomy): domain Bacteria; kingdom Pseudomonadati; phylum Pseudomonadota; class Alphaproteobacteria; order Rhodobacterales; family Paracoccaceae; genus Marivivens; species Marivivens aquimaris. The sequence continues at coordinate 721,109 of NZ_JADBGB010000001.1, forward strand.
CGGTCAGTTCGAACACGAAACTTTCGAGGGTGGTGTCAACGACGCTGGCGCGGAAGATATCGGCCAGACGCAGTGCTTCGACGCGCTGGTCGCCTTGGCCTGCGACCTTGAAGAGGCCCAGTTCGCGCTCGACGCTCGGACCTTCGACGGTGAGGTCATGCACTTCGAGGACGACGACGATGCGGCCCAGCTGCGCTTTGATCTGTTCGATGATCTGCGGGGTGCCCGAGGTCACGATGGTAATACGCGACTGGTGGCCCTGATGATCGACCTCGGCCACGGTGAGGCTTTCGATGTTGTAGCCACGACCTGCAAAGAGGCCGATGACGCGCGCCAGAACGCCGGGTTCGTTGGCGACGAGGCAGGCAAGGGTGTGGCGTTCGACCGTATCTCCGTAGCCGGAGCGTAGGTTGTAGGCGGAGTGGCTGGTCGAACCCTTTTTAATGTTTAGCGGAGACATCTTATTTCCGTTTCTGCTTGGCCTTCGCAGGGCGAGGCTTGGATACATTGACCGCTGCGATGCGCGCAGCGTGGGGGCAGGCGGGCCGCGGTGGCCCGCCGAGGGGCATCACACCAGCGCGGCGCCCGATTTGAATGCTTCGGCATCGGCAGAGAGCAGCATTTCGTTATGCGGCTTGCCCGACGGGATCATGGGGAAGCAGTTTTCGTGCTTCTCGACCAGACAGTCGAAGATCACCGGACCGTCGTGCTTGATCATTTCCATGATCGCGTCGTCGAGGTCCTTGGGATCCTTACAGATGATACCTTTGGCACCGAAGGCTTCTGCCAGCTTCACGAAGTCGGGCAGGGCTTCCGACCAGCTCGACGAGTAGCGTTCGCCGTGCAGCAGTTCCTGCCACTGGCGGACCATGCCGAGGCGCTCGTTGTTCAGGATGAACTGCTTGACCGGCAGGCGGTACTGAACCGCGGTGCCCATTTCCTGCATGTTCATCAGCCACGAGGCTTCGCCTGCGACGTTGATCACGAGCGCTTCGGGGTGTGCCATCTGCACACCGACCGATGCGGGGAAACCGTAGCCCATGGTGCCGAGGCCGCCCGAGGTCATCCAGCGGTTCGGGTCCTCGAAACCGAGGAACTGGGCTGCCCACATCTGGTGCTGACCGACTTCGGTCGTGATGTAGCGGTCCATGCCTTTGGTCAGTTCTTCGAGACGCTGGAGCGCGTACTGCGGTTTGATGACCGATTCCGAGTTGGTGTAGGCGAGGCAGTTGACCTTGCGCCAGCCGTTGATCTTTTCCCACCACTTCGACAGCGACTCTTTGTCGGTGACGCGGCCACGCGATTTCCAGACCTTCAGCAGGTCTTCGAGAACGTGGGCAACATCGCCGATGATCGGGATGTCAACGTGGATGATCTTGTTGATCGACGACGGATCGATGTCGATGTGGGCCTTCTTTGACTTCGGCGAGAACGCATCGGTGCGGCCGGTGATACGGTCGTCGAAGCGTGCGCCGACGTTGATCATCAGGTCGCAGTCGTGCATCGCCATGTTGGCTTCATAGAGACCGTGCATACCCAACATACCGAGCCACTTGTCGCCCGACGCGGGATAGGCGCCAAGACCCATCAGGGTCGAGGTGATCGGAAAGTTGGTGGCTTCAACCAGTTCGCGCAGCAGTTGGCTCGCCGCATCGCCCGAGTTGATGACGCCGCCGCCGGTATAGAACACGGGGCGCTTGGCCTTTTCCATCAGCTTGACGAGGTCGTTGATGCCCTCGATGTCGCCTTTGACCTTGGGCTGGTAGCGCGGCTTGATCTTGGTCTTTTCGGTATAGGTCGCAGAAGCGAACTGGACGTCCTTGGGGATGTCGACCAGAACCGGACCCGGACGGCCCGAAGAAGCGATATGGAACGCTTCGTGGATGCGGCCCGACAGCTCGTCCGCATCGCGAACCAGCCAGTTGTGCTTGGTGCAGGGTCGGGTGATGCCGACGGTATCGGCTTCCTGGAACGCGTCCGAACCGATCATGAAGGTCGGAACCTGACCGGAGAACACCACGAGCGGGATCGAGTCCATCAGTGCGTCCGTCAGACCGGTCACCGCGTTCGTCGCACCCGGGCCCGAAGTGACCAGCGCAACGCCGACCTTACCGGTCGAGCGGGCGTAGCCTTCGGCAGCGTGGATCGCTGCCTGTTCGTGGCGCACGAGGACGTGGCGGATATCGTTCTGCTGGAAGATTTCGTCGTAGATCGGTAGCACAGCGCCGCCGGGGTATCCGAATACCGTGTCCACGCCCTGATCCTTCAGAGCTTGAACCACCATTTTCGCGCCGGTCATCTGACGAGACATCTGCGTTCTTCCTTATACTGCGTCGTCGTTATCTCACAAAAAAGCCCCCGAAGGTTTTTCGGGGGCGCATGGGGTGCCGATATGGCTTCCGTTACCGGACCATGCGCCTTTCGACCACCACTACCACTAGAAGGTTGTGCATTTCGGAGCCTTTCGTTTACGGGCCTGACTTATGCACGATCAAAAAAGGAGGTCAACAGCCCCTTTGGAGAAAATGTCGTGGGGGGGGCTATTTTCGCAACTTTCTTTCAAATTGCCGTGGCAAAGCGTTACACGCTGCGTCCCGTACCCTGCAGGACGCCGTGTTCCAGCGCATATCGCGTGAGGCCAGCGGTGGAGCTAATGCCCAGTTTGCGCTTGATATTCTTGCGGTGGGTTTCCACCGTCCTGACGGAGATGTCGAGGGCTAGCGCGACTTCTTTATTCGATTTGCCGGTCGCAAGTTCCAGAAGGATGGTCTGCTCGCGATTGGTCAGGGGCTCACGACCATCGGCAATCTTGGGTTTGAGCGATCCTTTGGCGCCGGTGCAGAGGTAAGTCTCGCCTGCCATCACTTTGTCGATAGCCGTGCGGATTTCCTCGGTCGGCACGTCCTTCAGTACATACCCGCGCGCGCCGTGGTTCAACGCGGTCGAGATATATTCGGGGCTGTCGTGCATCGACAGGATGAGAATGCGCGTGTCGGGCTGGCGTTCGAGGATCATCTCCGTCGCCGATAGCCCTCCGATCCCCGGCATGTTCAGGTCGAGCAGCATGACATCGGGGTTTAGCGTATCGACAGCCGCAATCGCTTCTTCGCCGCTGGTCAGCGCGCCCACGACTTCGATATCGTCGTAAGTCTCCAAGATGGCTTGGATACCTTCGACGACCATCGGGTGATCGTCCACGATCGCGATGCGAATGCTCATGTCTCGTCCTTATTGCGCGAATCCGGCGGAAGCATGTGGGTCAGCGGGACAACGGCGCGGATCGTTGTGCCTTTGTCGCTGCTCTCAATGGTCAGCGTCCCATCAAGCTGTTCGATGCGCTCCTGCATGTTCCGTAGGCCCAGCCCTGATTTTGCACGTCGGGGTGGCATTGGCCAGTCCATCCCGCAGCCATTGTCCGAAATGTGGAGGTTCGCGCCATTCCGCGTGCCGCGCAAATGGACGTGAACATGGGTCGCGCCCGAATGTCGCTCGATATTGGTGAGGGCTTCCTGCGCGATGCGATAGAGCGCGATGCGCGCTTCGCGGTCGAGGCGGCCGCGGAACACCACCGTTTCGAAGTCGGTTTCAATGCCCGTGCGGGTCGAGAATTCATCGGTGAGCGCCTGAAGGGCAGGGCCGAGGCCGAGGTCATCGAGCACACCAGGGCGCAGATCGCGGCTGATGCGGCGAACCTCCTGAATGGCGCCTCCAAGCCCGCTGATCCCTTTGTCGAGGCTTTCGGCAGCGCGGTCGTCACCAGTCGCCACACGCCGTTTTGCCAGCTCCAGCACATAGCGCACGCCCACCAACATCTGGCTGATGGAGTCGTGAAGTTCCCGCGCAACGCGCCCGCGTTCCTCTTCTTGCGTGTCGATGATGCGCTCGGTCAGTTCTTTCAGTTTCGCATCGGCAAGGCGGCGTTCGCGGATGTTGAGACCCACGCCCGTGGCGAAAACCAGCACCAGCGCGCCTGTTGCAATAAGAAGGATATAGAGGGACGTACGGCGGATACGGGCCGACACTTCAGATTTCGCAGTCGCCACCGCATCAACGGCGTCGTCGATAAAGATGCCCGTGCCGATGACCCAGCGCCAATCCTGAAGGCCGTTCACAAAGACGACCATGCGCCCGATCTCTCCGGTCGACGGGCGGGGCCAGTCGAAGGTGTGATAGCCGCCGCCGTCGCGGGCGATACGGATCAACTCATCAACGATGGGCGTGCCGTTGCGGTCCTCCAGCCCGATCCAGTTGCGCCCGATCAGCTCCGTCTGGCGCGGGGCGACAAGATTGTTGCCGTCGTAGTCGTAAACAAAGAAGTAGCCGTCCTGACCATAAAGCATCGCCGAAAGGATTTGCGTCACTTCCAGCTTGGCCTGCTCGTCATCCGGCGCGGCGCGGCCATAGACCGTGATGAACGCGGTTCGCGCGATGGACAGGTAGTTCTTCAACTCCTGCCGCTTTGCTTCGACCAGTTCGCCCTCAAGCATCCGGATCTCACGCTCCGACAGACGCTGCGACTGCACCTCTACCACGGCCGCGATCACACCCACCGACAGGATGAGCGGAAGCGTGGCCAGAAGGAACAGCTTCTGGCCATACGTAAAGGTGAGGAGGTGCCGGAGCCGTTCGGCCAGAGATTGCATGGCGATTCGTTGATGGGAATCAGTGGTTGTGCGCTCAACTCTGACCCAATTTCGGACGGGGTGCGACAGCGTGATCCAATGAATTGGTTAGGTTTTATGACAATCCGGTAGGTTCTACGTAGTACTAGGTATTTATTTTGCGTCCCGAAGCTGGCTAGTCTGTCGACGCGATTAACGACGCAAACCATCGGGGAGAGCGATGGGGCGTCACTTCTGGGAGGAAACCAAATGGATCGTCGTTCTTTTCTGCGCACTTCCGCGCTCGGTGGTACCGCTGCAGCAGCAACTTCGCTGGCCGCACCGGTCTACGCGCAAGGTAAGCGCACTCTGACCCTCGTCACCACTTGGGGTCGTGGTCTGGCTGGCGTGCACGACGCGGCTCAGCGCTGCGCCGACAACATCACTGCAATGACCGATGGTCAGCTGACCGTTGACCTCAAGGCTGCTGGCGAACTCGTCGGCGCATTCGAAGTCTTCGACGCTGTGACCTCGGGTCAGGCCGACATGTACCACGGTGCGGACTACTACTTCGTCAACCAGCACCCGGCCTACGCTTACTTCACCGCTGTTCCGTTCGGCATGACCGCTCAGGAACTGGCAAACTGGTACTACTACGCCGGCGGTATGGAACTGCACGACGAACTCGGCCAGATCTTCGGCCTGAAATCGTTCCTCGGCGGTAACACCGGCGCGCAGTCGGGTGGTTGGTTCACCAAGGAAATCAGTGGTCCGGAAGACTTCCAGGGTCTGAAGTTCCGTATGCCGGGTCTCGGCGGCGAAGCGCTCGGCAAGCTGGGCGCATCGGTTCAGAACCTTCCGGGTGCAGAAGTGTACCAAGCGCTGGCTTCGGGCGCGATCGACGGTACCGAATGGATCGGTCCGTGGGCTGACGAAAAGGCTGGTTTCCAGGAAATCACCAAGTTCTACTACACCGCTGGCTTCCACGAGCCGGGCGCTGGTCTGTCGCTCGCGATGAACCGCGACGTCTTCGACAGCCTCACCCCCGCCCAGCAGAAGATCTACGAGATCGCAGCAGGCGAAGCGCACCAGAACAACCTCGCCCAGTTCCTTTCGAACAACGGTGCGGCGCTCCAGCGTCTGCAGGCAGGCGGCGTCAAGGTTCTGGAATTCCCGGACACCGTTTGGGATGCGTTCGGCACCGCAGCGAAGGAAACGCTCGACCAGTACATGGGCGACGACATCTTCTCGCGCGTTCGCAACTCGGCCGAAGAGTCGATGAAAGCGTCGTCGAACTGGATCACCCGTTCGGAAGGCACCTACCGTACGCAGCGTGACCGCGTTCTGGGCTAATCCCGACGCGCAGTAATCAACGGACGGGCCTTTTCGGGAGACCGGAGGGGCCCGCTTCATTCGGGGAGCCTGTCCGGCCTCTTGGGATGCGCCGGACGTGCCAAACGGGGACATCATGGAAGAAGAAATTGCCTGCAGCGGCTTCTTCGCTGCAAACACAGAGGGCACGATAAGCTGTCTCGACAAGTTCGAGCAGGGGAACGTCCTCCAATGGTTCTTCGGCAACGTGCTGGAAGCCTTTTACAACATGTTCTACGCCATCGCGCATCCGAGCCTCTGGCTCGACTGGCTGAGCTGGAACAACACCACCGAAGACAAACTGTCGCTGCTCAACTTCGTCTACTACGGAGGTTCGCTGGAGTTTCTCTTCGTCTTCTTCGTGATTGCGGCGATCCTCTCTGCGATCGGTTTCTGGAAGAACGGCTTCATGTGGGGCATGGTCCGCGTGCTCGAAGGCATCGCCAACGGCATCGGTCGCACCTTCGCTTGGGCTGGTCTGATCATGGTGATGATCCAGATCATGATCATCTTCCTCCAGCGTGTTTTCGCGGTCAGCGAAATCACCCTCGGCTTCGGCCTCGGCTTTGCGTTCGACGTGAGCTGGTGGTCGGAAAGCCTCAAGTTTTACAATGCGTTGATCGTCGCTCTTTGTGCGACCTACACGTTCGTGCAGGGCGGCCACGTCCGCGTCGACCTCGTCTATTCCAACGTCAGCTACCGCACCAAGAAAACCATCGACATGTTCGGCTCGATTGTCTTCATGCTGCCGGTCGCGCTGGTGACGTGGATGTACGGCTGGTACTTCATGTGGCGTCACCTGATTGTGCCGAATATCTCGGCCTCGGATGAGCTGGACAAAGTGATCCGCAAGGCACCCGCCGTTCGCTGGAACGTGGAGACCATCGGCTTTAGCCCGAACGGTTTCAACGCGTATTTCCTCTTTAAAATGCTGCTGCTCTGCTACGTCGCTCTGGTGATCATGCAGGCATTTGCCTTCTTCTTCCGCTCCTACCTCGAGCGCAAAGAGGGCATTGCAGCCGAAGGCAAACATCTCGACCGTGACGATCTTGGCGATCCGCAGGCCGAGCTTGTGGCCGATATCCACTAAGCGAAGGACACGAAAAGAATGTTCGGACTTGATGGCGTAGAAATCGGCCTCATCATCGTATTCCTCAGCCTGTTCGGAGCGATCCTGTCAGGCTTCCCCGTAGCTTTTTCCATCGGCGGCGCTGCTGTCGTATCGTTCGTGATCATCGCGGCGCTCGATAGCGCCGGTCTGCTGATCCACCAAGGCATCGACACCTACTCCGACGCCTACAACGCACTCATTGCCGATGGCGTGAGGCCGGATGCGATATCCGTCTTCACCTATCCCGAGCTCCCACGAGAGGCCATTTCGGTCTTCCCGCAGGGCTGGGAAACGGCAATGGACCGCAACATCGCGTTCATCGTTAACCGTATGAACGAACGCGTTCTGGCAGGTCAGTCGATCGAAACGCTGCTGGCTGTTCTGATGTTCGTTCTGATGGGCATCATGCTGGAGCGTTCGCGTATCGCTGATGAACTGCTGACCAAGATGGCCAACATCTTCGGCCCGCTTCCGGGCGGTCTGGCGGTCTCCATCGTGGTCGTGGGCGCGTTCCTCGCGGCATCCACCGGCATCGTCGGTGCGACCGTTGTCACCATGGGCCTGCTCGCTCTGCCGACCATGCTCAAGAACAAGTACTCGCCGGAACTGGCAACGGGTGTCATCGCGGCCTCCGGTACGCTGGGCCAGATCATCCCGCCGTCGATCGTGATCGTTCTTCTCGGTACGCTGGCAGGTGACCTGTATTCCGCCGCTCAGGAAGACCGCGCGCAGCTTGCGGGCTGTACGGACGCACTCACATTGTTGGGCGAGCCCGCTGTTGTTTCGGTCGGCACGCTGTTCCAAGCGGCGATGCTGCCGGGGATCATGCTCGCGGTTCTCTATGCGCTCTACGCCTTCGTCTACGCGCTGCTGAACCCGTCGCGTGCGCCTGCTGTGCAGATGGCCGGCGCCTCGACGTCTATGTCGACGCGCGGCGAAAAGCTGACTTACTTCCTCGGTGTTCCTGCTGCCGCCGTGATCTTCACGATCATCCTCGGGCAGGTAGGCATTGTGGGTAGCCAGTCCTTCGTCGTCGATAGCTACACCGACGCTGGGCAGACCGCATCGCTGCGCACCAACGTCAGCGCAGAATGTCAGGCGAGCATGATTGACCTCCACGGTCAGGAAGCTTGGGACACTGCCGTTGCTGAACAGGACGAGATCAATGCCGCTGGCGGCGTTGCCGAAGCCCGTCAGCTGTCGGAAGAAGAGCGCAGCGCCCTGATCGCAGAAAAGATCGAGACCGCACCGAAGCTGGGCGTCGGCCTGTCGCTGCTGGTCATGATCATCGCGATCGTTCTGTCCGCAGGCCGCGGCATCAACCCGCTGGGCGACCACAAACCGCTCATCGTGGGGGCTATCGGCGCGCTGCTGATCCTGCTGGTGGACTATCTGTTCATCACGCCGGTGACGTCGTCGGGCATGACCTTCCTGTGGATACTGTTCCCACTGATCCTCGCCTATATCGGTGTCCGCTCCGCTGCGGGTGAGCTGGCGAAGAACGACATCGTCAAGGTGGTCTTCCCGCCGCTCGTCCTGATCGTCGCCGTTCTCGGCTCGATCCTTGGCGGTGTGACCAACCCGACCCCTGCGGCAGCGCTGGGCGCGGGTGGTGCGATCCTGCTGGCTGCCGGCCGTAAGCTTGCCGATGCCGGCAAGTCGGCCAAGCTGGTAATCTATACTGCCATCGCCATCGTCGTGATGCTGATTATTGGCACCAACTTCGATATGCGCACCGGACCGAACATGACGGTCGAGAACATGATTGCGTTCGGCCTTGCCTACGCAGCGTTCCTCTTCTCGATGTTCGGTATCCTGTGGTCTTGCTGGGTTCTGTGGAAGATGGGCGTTCTGTCGCCGGTCGTTCGCGAAACCACGAAGGTCACGTCGATGGTTTTCACCATCCTGATCGGCTCGCAGCTTCTGAACCTCGTGCTGATCTCGTTTGGTGGCGAGCACTACATTCAGGACTTCCTGCGGTCGTTCTCGAACGAGTGGACTGCGTTCCTGATCGTGATGCTGGTGCTGTTCATGCTCGGCTTCGTGCTCGACTTCCTCGAGATCATCTACATCGTGATCCCGATTGTCGGTCCGGTCATCTACGGTGGGTCATTCGATCCGAAGTGGGTTACCATCATGATCGCCGTGAACCTGCAGACCTCGTTCCTGACCCCGCCGTTCGGCTTCGCGCTGTTCTACCTGCGCGGCGTCGCTCCGAAAGAGGTCACGACAGGTCACATCTACCGCGGTGTCATTCCGTTCGTCATCATCCAGATGGCTGCCCTGCTGCTGCTCGCGCTGGTGCCGTCTGTTGTAACGATCGTGCCGAACCTGCTGAACTGATAGGGGAGGCGCGGCTGGTCCGCGCCTTTACCAAAAACGAAGGGCCGCGTCTGACGCGGCCCTTTTTCGTTAGTAGGCTTTGGTATCCGGAAGCTGGATCTTCGCCACCTGCGCCGCGATGGGCTCGACCTCGAGCGGGTCGGTCGTCGCGGCATAGGCTTCGGGATCGTCCAGCACCCGCCACTCGTTTTTATAGAAGATCTCCAAGGGCTTGAAATTCGCCTTGTAGCGCATCTTCTGGCTGCCAGGCACCCAGTAGCCAAGGTAGACGTAAGGCAGGCCGAGCTCGATCGCGAGGGTGATGTGATCGAGGATCAGGTACGTGCCCAGCGACGCCTTCGTGTCCGAGGTATCGAAAAACGAATAGACCATGCTCAGCCCGTCATCGAGGATATCGGTCAGGCACACGGCCTTCAGGGCGTTGTTGTCGCCTTCGATGCTAGAGCGGTATTCGACCACGCGCGAGCGGATCGGGGTTTCTTCGACCATGGCCGCGAATTCGAACAGGTCCATGTCGGCCATGCCGCCCGTCGCGTGACGCTGGTCGAGGTAGCGGCGAAAGAGGTCATACTGCTCTTCGGTCGCCCAAGGGGTCGTCGCAGTACGCTTCAGATAGTCATTGCGCGCCATGATCCGGCGCTGCGTACGCGCGGCCTGAAACTCTGCCACCGGAATGCGGGCCGACAGACAGGCCGAACATTCTGCGCACGATGGGCGGTAGAGAACGTTCTGCGAGCGGCGGAAACCTTGCTTCGACAGTGCATCGTTCAGACGTTCGGCGCCTTCGCCCTGTAGCGCTGTGAACAGCTTACGCTCCATCCGTCCGTCCAGATATGGACAGGGCTGAGGGGCGGTCACGTAAAACTGTGGCGCTATGGGAAGCGTATGGCGCATGATCAAACAACTAAAATTTGGCGCGAGGGGACGCCTCACGCCATTTACAGTGTAGGATCTTTAACGGTCTTCCGCTCCGGACTTATAGGGAGCGGTTGATCGCTGCGGTGCCCAGAATGAGGTCCGTAAGACCCTGCTTACGTTGGGACACTACCATCATCAGGATAGAGATCAACTGAAGAGGGGCCACACCAAAGGACACATAGAGGCCGAGGGTATGCATAAATGCGGTTCCGCTATCGAGCGGCGCACCGTCATTGCGGCGGATCTCGACCGACATCATGCGCATTCCCCACGTCGCCGATTTGTTGCTCAGCGTCCACCAGCGGTAGACGAAACCGACCACCAGCGAGAAGGCAGGGAAGAAGAACAGCGCCGTAAATGCTGTCAGCGGAGTGATGATGACGGCGGCCAGACCGATGATCGTGATGTCGATCAGCCACGCGAACGCGCGCTTGGTCCGGACGCTTCTGTAGAATTCGGGCCGTGTCGAAGGATCGGGAAGGCCATCATAGTAGAAATCGGTCGAGGTCATGTGTCGTCCTGTTGTGCCAGAGGTGCGCGGCCCTTGGCGGGCCGCACGGGGTGCAGAGGCAATCAGGCCTCGGCGTGGGTTTCGGTCTGCGGAGTCATTTCACGCGGAGCGCGAGCGCGCTCATCCATGAACTGGTCGAACTCCGACTTGTCTTTCGCGGCGCGCAGACGCTCGAGGAAGGCCTCGAAGTCGTCCTGCTCCTGCTGGAGGCGGCGCAGGGTTTCTTCGCGGTAGGCGTCGAACGCGCTATTGCCGGTGCTGCGCTGCGGGCCGAAGCTGCGGGCAGCACGGTTATGGCGGGATTTGTTGCAACCTTTGTTAAACATACGCTTGCTCCAGATCATATAGGCAAGAAGGGCGAGGCCAACAGGCCAGAAAAAGACGAAGCCAAGGACCATTGCAGCGATCCATGCTCCTTTGCCGCGCGCGTCCAGCCAGTTCTCTGCCTGACGCAGCCAGCTTTGGTGGGGCCGGCTTTGGGCGTAGTCATAACTTGTCGTATCAGTCATCGTGGGCTCCTGTGCCGAAGGATGTAAATGCTTTTCACATTTCCAATATTGGTATCTGACGGCTCGCCTACAAGGGTAAAATGTTAAAGCGCGTTACATTTTCGGGTGACGCTAGGGTAACTACCTGAAAGTAAATGGTATTAACTTTTGGTTGGTATGGGAAACATGCCCTGCGAATAAGGGGTTATGCGGGTCTTGCGCTCTATCGCACAGGCAAAAGGCTGTAGCGGCGCACTGAATTTTGCAGTGAATTACAGTCAATGTTGCAGCGGGCATAGTTACAGCGTCGCCCGTTCGGTGCCGCAGGTTGCACAGCGCAGGAAGGCCCGCGCCGCGCTGTGTTAGGTGTTGTTCACGTCATACAGACCAGACGTTGCCAGCCACGCGGCAGACGCGACCGAGCTTGCCGGATTGGTGCCGTCCAGATCGGTGTAGGTGTGCATCCAACGTAGGCCAGTTGGCGATCCACTCGCGTGGAATACCGACGAGTGATATTTCGCACCACGAACCCTGCCGCGTTCTAGATGCAGGCGGTGACTGCGGCTGTCAGCGTAGATCATCGACGTGGTAGACGTGCCAGACTGCGGGCCAATGTCGAAATCGCGGATTGAGCAATCCGGTGCGTCAGACCGCAGCACACGGCCCACGAATGCACCATCCTCCACGATGAGACGGCGCACATCGATATTGCGGGCGAAATTGTCCGAACCGCCAACGCCGAACTGCATCAACTGCGTGATGCCACCCGACGGAGCGCCCTTGAACCGCAGCGATGCCACCTCAAAATCAATCGCAGCCACGTCAAAAGGTGTGCGAGTGCGCGGGCTGTCGATGGTCACATCACCGATGCGGATACCCACGGGATAGTCGCTTTCGTTCAGAGAGCCTGACGCGGAGAAGCTGATGGGGTTCAGGCAGTTTTTCAGTAGACCATCACCGTATCTCACGTCAGTACACGCACCCTCCCCGCTGTGGCTGTGAGCCGACAGAACGAACGAGTAAGTCGCGTACCCCGCAGGTTGCCCACTGTAACCGTCGGGGTAAATGTCCTCTAAGCGGTACTGCTCGACATTGATCCGGTGCGCGTCATATTCCGGTTCGATACCTCGGTCACACCCGAGCGCATCAACCATGCCCACGCGGATATCCGAAAAGCGTTTGATGTGGAGTGCAGCCGACTGGCCCAATCGCGATCGGATGTCCCGCGCATGGATGTAGGCAATATCAACGTCCTCTGCGTCCTCACAGTCCACGCCGCCCGACAGGTCAGACACCCAGAGATAGCCAGCCCGCACGCCGCTCCCCAGCGCCAGACAGCGCGCGTAGTCGGAGTAGGCCGTCGTGTCTACAATATCCGCAGACGCATAGGCACTGGAGAAAGTCCGCATCGAGGCGACAATAGAGCCGTCTCCGATGGTCAGACCTCCATTCGTCTGGTCCTGAATGATGCCGCACCCGTCAGGGGCCGCAATGGCCGTGCGAGAGTACGCGGGCGTCGTGTAGGCGGTCGTCATGCGGTACATGGCGTCCAGCATGACAGGCTGTCCGCTCGCATAGGCCGCAGCAATCGCAGCGTCAGACGCAGATACCCCCGTCGGATCACCGCCATACATTCGCGGGGTGACATAAGCGCCGAACGCACCTGCAAAATCAGCGGGCGACATGCCGTAATCAGCGCCGTCCTGCTGAACGCGCACCTTTGCCGTAGACGACAGAGCGGCGGGCAGTTCTGGGTCATCCTCGAACAGCACTGGGGGTGTCCGGCCAGACGTGCGGGCGGTCCACGACCCCAAGAGCGCCTGCTCGGATGCAGACGCACCACGTGCTAGGACGCTGAATGTGGTCGTGCTGGTGCCACTGCCGCCTATTACATTCACCGCACCAGAAACAGACTGATCCAGATCAACCGATGTGGCAGCAAGGGTGCTACGCGATACCGTCGCGGCGGTGCCGTAATTGGGCAAAGCGGCAATCAGAGCCATACTCGCGGAGTTGCTGAGAAGGGACCAGATCGAAGGTGCGTTTACTTCTGTCACGTCGATGAATTGAGGGACGCCAGCGGTGTAGGTCGATTTCTGGAATGTGGTCCTGCTGGACCCAGCTTCGAATTGCGGGCCTTTGAAGCGCAAAGTGATGTCAATGGCCCCGCTGCAATTCAGGCGGACTTGCGGCAGAGCATATGCTGCCGTCGCTGGGGCTGTCGCAGTCATGCTGCGGATGCCGACGCCAGACCCTTTAAAATCAGTGCCGTCGGTAACCTGACTGATGTAGCCGCCGCCGCTGGTGCGCCAGACAGTCTGGAGCGTGACGCTGTTGATATTGGTCGCGCTGCCAGCAATGACGCCAGAATACAGAGACCACATCATTACATCGTCAGCATCAACCGCAACGTCGGTATTGCTGCCCGCAAATTGGACGATGCCAGCCGATCCGGGAGAACCAGTCAGGCGAATGTCCACATAGGGCAGACCATCGGTATCCGTACCTGTGGCGATGATTTCGCGGGCAATCGTGCCGCCTGATACGCCGACCAGTCCGGGCAACGTGCCGGGCGATCCTACAACAGCGCCAGACAGAGCCGAGTTGGCAAAACGCTGACGCAGGCCGCCGTCTGGGGTGCGCTGGAGGTACGGGCGGTTGGATAACGTAGCCTGCTCTGCGTAGAGACTCCCGCTTTCCGTCACGAGCCGCGCCGATGCAATGCGATCACCGGCAGACGTAGCTAGGGTAGTGCGGGCCGTATCCGTCCAGACATTCTCCGCAGCAGGGTCCAGCGGTAGCAACGTTACGCCTGCGTCACCATCGCGCAGCGCCTGACGTGGCGACCACGCAAGATTGACGACATCCGATGCCGCGGTCAACGCTGTGAAAGACGCATCTCGCGCGGCGAGGGCGCGGTCTGCGGCGGGCACAGCAATATCTCTAGCAAGCTGCGAGGCCACCGCCGAAGCATTTGCAGCACTCGCCATGGTCGCCAAAAGGTCTACGTCGTCGGCCCCAGCGACCTGACGCACGTCAGTGATGTCGCGAGCGTCGAGCAGCACGATGCTGGTCGTGTGGTCCGCTCCATAGAGCCGGATGAACGGCCGCACGAGCGGGACCGACGAAGCGATCTCGATGTCCGGGTTCAGGAGAGCATCTGCATAGCCAAAGGTGAACTGCACGTAGTGCAGCCCATGAGCCATCCGCAGCACAATGCTTTCGCCAATGTAGGGGTTCTCGGAGGACGCGGTGTAGTCGCCACGCATCGGGTTCACGCCGAACTCGACGGTGCCGCCGTTCGGATCATCCGGATTGTCGGTGCGGTATACCAGCGCGGAAAACTTCCAGATTTGACCGGGGCGCAGCTGCACGGTGTCGCGGCGGGCGATGACGGCTGCGGTATTCGTGACGGTGGCTACGCGACCAAGCGCCGCGCCGTTGAAGGTGCCAATCGGGAAGGTGAACCCCGCAACATCGTCGATCAGCGTGCAGCTCTTCGGATCAGCGTCGAGATCGGACGTGAAGGCACCCGGCGAGACGCCCGGCTGTGTGCCTGCAAAGCCACTGCCAGCAAGGTCGATGTCGTTGAAGTACCCCTGAAACTCATCACGAAGAGACGCGATTTCTTGAAGCGCGGCGGTGCTGGTCGGAAGGTCACCGATGCGGGACCAACTGCCAGCATCGGCAGCGCCGGATTTGAGGTAGGTGCCGCGAAGTGCGCCATCGGGATCACCCCAGACAAAACCGACCTTTCCTTCGGCCCATGTCAAATCCGCAGCTAGTTGTGCCAAGGTCTCTTTGCTCGGACCTGTGTAGCCGGTGAGAAGTGCACTCAGGCGCGCAATCGATAGTTGCTTGGTGCCGGAACCGTCATTCACCAGTACGCTGTCGGCGTTGGTTGCCGATTGAAGGTTGGTGGTTTTAATGCCCGTCGAAGCCATTTTAAGTACCCGTTAAACGATGTTGAAAGAGTGAGGGCCAGACGCTGGTCCGGCACTGCCATCGGCGTTGACTGCTTCAATCCAGATGAAGTGCTCGCCTTGATCGAGGCACGCCTTGGTCTCGCGATAGACGACGATCCGATCCAGCGTGCCGTTGAAGTCGGCCGAAGCTGCAAAGGCCAAGGTGTCATTGCCCGTCACGGCCTGAATGCGGTCAGCGAAAGGACCGTCAGCGCCGACCGCAACGCCTTCGCGCAGCGAGCCGTTCTGAAACTGCGGTGCCAGACTGCCTGCGGTCACGCCTGATAGTCGTCCGCTAATGCGGTAATATTTGCCGGAGGTTGCTTCGAAAGCGGACGATAGGTCGCCAGCTGCGCCCGCGATGTGAGCGAAGACATTCGTGCCTTCGGACCATCCGTCACCAAGCGTCCACGATGCAGGTGTCAGATCGGTTCGGGTGGCGTCGCCAAGAGCGAAGCTATAGGTCTGCGGATCGGTCGTGACGACGATCTCGCCAGCAAGATCGGCTTCGCGGTCGAGGATGTTAAATTGGGAGCGATAGATGCGCAGGGTTGCCGCGCCCTCATCCCCGGCAAGGCCGACCTTGACGAGAACGCCGCCGAGCTTTTCGGAGATCTCGATCTCGTCGTCATCAATGGCACTCGGGATGTCTGCGTCACCTTGACCGACAGTGATCGACAATATCGGGGCGTCCGGCCCCCACTGATCGGTTTCGCTACGGCCGCGCGCCGTCAGCTCGACCTCGTCTCCAGCCAGATAGTCGCTAATCGAGCAGCCACCTTCCGCGACCTCGATGTCAACTTGTGCCCAGCTGGTCGTACCTGCGAGACGATGCTTCACGCGGATTTCGGACGTCTCCACAATGCCCGAACCAGCTTCGACCAGAACGTCGATCTGGTTGGCGTCTCCGGTGGTCTTCTTGCCTGACGTCACGCTGACGAAGCGCGGGGCGCTCGGTTGCAAGAGGTTGTCGTCGATCTCGGCTCCTACGCGCGGCGACCACTCCGGCACGACCGTAGCGGCGAGTTCAGTGTCGATATCGAGGCCAGCGGGCAGAGTGTGAATGATGCGGCAGCCGTCGTCGGTTTGCTCCACGCCGCGCACGATCCGGCGCTCGGTGAGCCGCGTCATCGTTCCGATTGACACTATGCTGCGGACGTCAGGATAGGGACCTTCCGCGTCGATCCGCACGAGCTGCTCGTTCAATACGGTGACCGGAGCGACCCGAGCTATCCCGATCGGATCATCTTTGCTGATGACGCGCCATTGGATAGCCAGCCCCGAAAGGGTTGCGCTCTCCAAGGCTGCGTCGAGCATAACTGTGTCGCCATTCACCTCTATTGCGCGGGCCGTGAGTGTGACGCTATCCAGAGCGTCATCGATATGGATGACCGTGTCGCCGCGCTGCACGACCGAGACGCGCCCGTCTTGCGTCACCTGCTTCTTGTTCGGACGGTGCTTCACTTCGAGCTGACGACGACGCGCTTCGATGAAGACTTCGTCGGCATAGACCTTTCCCGGCAGCGGCAGCGTCTCCAGCGGATCAAGCGGGCCTTCGTGATCCGGCCAAGGGATGATGCGCTGCGTCGGCTTGTAGTTGTTTTCGGCGTCAGGAAACTTTACGACGAAACCAGCGGGCGGCGTTCCATAGGACCGCGCCCAGCTGCTGCCCCAACTGTTGCGCGGATTGATTTCGGCGATGACCGGATCAGCGTTAGTCGGACGGTCCGTTACGATTGACCATTGGCTGCCGTCGTGACGCGGCGTGGAACGCCCGGCGCCGGTGATCTCGGTCAGCACTTCGGCGAGGGTGAGATTGTCCTCTGTGTAATAGCGGTTGAAGGTCAGGTTGTTGGCAAAGCACCACTCGGCCCAGTCTTCAATCTGGACTAGGTTAAGCTCGGTATCGGCCGCCGGTATTGGAAGCGCTTCGGTCTGAAGCGCGGCACGGAAGGCATCGCCGGGGTTCTCGCTGAAGCGCTCGACCCATTGCCCAGTCTCGCTGTCCCACGACAACATCAGGCGGCTTGCGAGGCAGTTCAGGCTGTCCAGCTGGCCTTGCAACTGGTGGGTCGCTTTGATGCGAACAGCAATCAGCGCTAGCGGCCTCGGATAAGCCAAGGGATACTCGGGCCGGATTGTCTGCAAGCTAGCCCAGTTGACGCGCTGCTGGATTTTGCTGTCTTCGGTTTCGTCGGTCATCATGGTGCAGCGCACCTGCCAGCGGCCGCGCGTAGGCAGCCGCCACTTGTACTGCCGAAAGAAACCTTCGGCCTTCGCACGTGCGATCGTCAGTGTTTTGACCGGCTGCCATTCGTCAGCGTTGATCTGCCGCTGCTCGATCCGCACCTCGACGGTGTGCATCGCTTTTAGCCCATTGTCGTCGTAGCGCACCAAACCGCTCGGCCAAGCGAGGATCACACGCGCCCATTTGGCATCTGCCCCGGTGGAACGGACGACCGGTGTCTCGATCGAAGGCTCATCGCTGATCACTTCACCGGCCGTGTCGCGCGGCAGCGGACGTGTCAGTTCGGCACCGATCTGTTCCTCGAAGACTTGGCGAGGATAAATCTGCGACGGCAAGTCGTCAGGCAGGCCGGTGAAGACCTCAACCTCGACGTCGCTATAATCACCGATTGAGGTCTCTCCGATGCGGATGTCGTCAATGTCGATCGGACCTTCGCCAACGCAAAACAAGCTGCGAATGTACTGTTCTGATCCGTTGACTTCGGTGTAGGGCGCGGCAGCGAAAGGCGGTGCGACGCGCATCCGGCCAAAAAGGACCGGCACCGCGCCATCGGGGCGCATGTCGTTGCGCCAGCCTTGCACCGTGTAGGTGTTGCGGCGCGACGTGTCGGGGCGAATAGGTGGGATCAAGGCATTCAGTAGGAGGCCACCAACGACCGACAGAACGGTGGTCGTGATCGCCACCCCGACAGCCTCCGATACCCCAAGCCAGCCCGCGACGGTCGGCCCCCATGCGCCGCCCAGTGAGACGGCGGCAGCGGTGATGGCGATCGACAGGACTGTCTTCAGCGCGTCTTTACCGGCAATGACGCGGATGACGATCGTCACGCCTTGCTTCGGTCGCACGCATGACCAGCAGGCGCGGTTGACCAGCGTCGAGCCGTGAGGGGTGCAGAGCGAAACGCGGGTTCGCGACAGGATACGCTCTGAGACATCGCCAAGAGCAAACTGAACTGCCATGTCGAGTGTCATGCCTTCGGGTAGCGTGAGTTCCTTGCGCTCGGCGAAGTCGATATGACCGGCGGCGATGATCTTATTCATCAAGCGCCTCCATCAGTGACGTCAGACGGTAGTGACCCAAGAAGCGAGCTGACCATCGGCCGCAGGTGTAGTCTTCCGTAACGACGCCGCTTTCAGTGGCATGGATCATCAGGCGGTCATGGGTCTTGATGCCTACGTGCGAGGCCAGCGGACCGACGCGGAACAAGCAGATGTCGAAGGGGTGCGCCACATCAACTTTGCGCCAGAGCGGCGAGCTGGTGGCACCTGCGACCACTGCGGCGACTTCGGCTCGTTCTGCCGTCGTCGGATAGTCAGCGTAAGTCGGAAGATCGACGCCCAACTCTTCGCGATAGACGAGGCAAGGCAAGCCCCAGCAATCCACACCGGACCAGTCACGGCCCAGATCGGCCCACGGCAGGCTGATGTATTTCTGCGTCCAGATCATGAGTGAAGCCCCGGAAAATATTGGCGGGTCATGCGGCCCGCTGGCAGCATCTCCATTTCGATCTCCTCGCGGCTGAAGGTCATGCTGACCCGACCGACATCACCTTCCGCAGTCGTGAGTTTCAGCTTCAGCCATTCCTGTTCAGGGTCGTTCGGGCTGTCAGCAAAGACGAGCGCGATGGCAGCATCGGCAGGGCCGGTCAGCCCTTGCAGTTGGTCCGCCAGAGCCGTGTCGGCGTTCAGGATAACGAGGCTTGCGTTGGCGGGTTCGTTCTCTTGGTCGGAGGGCGGCACGATGTCTGCGATAATCCAGAGCCAAGGCTCGGTCGCCGGGTTGGCACCCCGCCAAGTCGATCGCGTGCCGAAGACGATCGGATCGGACGACAACATCTCGGTGTTGTCGGTCGAGAGGCGGACCGGCTTTTCGAGGTCCGGATGCGTGATCTCAATCAGCAGGACTTCGACACCGTCAAAGCTCTCGGCTTCGGTCATCATGCGGGAATTGAGTGAGATGATGCGGTTCGTCATACGGGGAACACCTGCACGGTAAAAGCAACGCGGGTCTCGACGCCTTCACGGCTGTCGCTCGGCATCTGTTCGCCAAAGCTGCAAAGCCACTCTGCGGCGATCGTCAGAGGCTTGCCGTCAGCGCCGACGATTGGAGAGCCATCGGCGTTCAGCAACGGCGTGCCGTCTGTGATCGGATCAGGCATGCGGAATAGACCGGTGCCCTGCGCCGTGGTCTCTTCAAAGAAGCGGTCGAAAACAGCCAGTTGATCGCGGCTTAAAAGCACCGTTAACGACACCGTTTTCGCGGTGTTGCTGAAGCGCTTGCGGAAGGACTGCGGACCTTGAGACGGCGTGCGGACGATGCGGGCGTCCTGACGTTCGCGGCGGTAGGTGTTGCGCTCGGGGCGCGGCAGGTCGGTGGGCCAAGTGCTGATCATGTGCGTGCGATCCCGGCGCGGGTGAGGCCATACTCGGACTGCATCGCGCGGGCGCCTTTGCCGCCTCGCACGGTGATACCTTCGCCGACGGCGTCGGACATGATGAACCGGCGCTGGCGCTGGCCACGGCTGTCGATCGTCTCTTCTTGGACGACATCATGCCGTTGCGACGACTGGTCGATGAATTCGAAGTTGACCACTGGTGGCAGCGACTGGGGCTGCGTCGCCAGATTGGCGGGCTGCGGTGCGAGGAGGGCGCGGCGTGTGATCTCTGCGGTAAGATAGGTAACAGGCCCGGAGACGGCCATCTCGACGCCTTCTTCGTGCGCGATGTGACTGCCGCCGGGATGATAACCGGCGTTGGCATATTTGGGCATCGTCTTGACGCTGGCAGCCGTTGTCGCGGTCGGCACCGTGCCTGCACTTCCTGCGGCCGGAAACATCGCTTCCGCTACCATGCCGAGCAGGCCACCATTTTGCTGCGTGCCAAATACGTTGGCGAAGGGGCCTTCACCGAGCAGTGCTGCCTGAAGGATGACTTCTTCCATGATATCGAGGAGCGACATGAAGACGTTTTCGAGTGCGTTGCCCTCGGAGCGCAGAGCGTCGATGACCTCCATGCCGCTGTCCTTCAGCCAGTCGCGCTTTTCCTTCAGCAACTCGGCTGCGCGGCCCTCTTCTTCCCGCTGGACGAGCAGGGCGCTGATCTGTTCGCGCTCGGCAGCGGTGGCTGCTGCCATCTCTTGCGACATGCGGATCAGTTCCTGCTTTACAGGATCGGCTTCGCGCATGATCGCGATGTCTTGCTGCAGGCTGGCGATCAGATCGGTGACGGCTTTGCGTTCGCGCTCAAGGTCGGTCGCAGCGCGTCCGGCGGCGCGACCGCTTTCGGTCTGCGCAGTGGTCATGTCACCGATTTCGGCTGTCAGCTTGGCGTTCTCGGTCGCAGTTTGGCGGGCACCTTCGGACAGGCGATTGAGGGCGATCTGTCCGAGGAAGCCGAACTCCTCCATCGCTTCGCCGTTTTCCATGATGACACGCTGTGCAGCCAGCTCGCCTTCGATTTCGGGGCGGGATGCACCAGCGGCCATCATATCGCGCTCGGTGGTCAGCAGTGTCGTCTGCTGTTCCTGCGAGATTTGGCCGGCACGGGCCTGACCGATCGCAGACATCAAGCGTTGCGCCTTGCCGATCAGCGTGCCGAGTTTGCCGTCGAGTGTGATGGCATCAGTGATGGCACGGCTGAAGCCGATCTGGTCGGCCCAGCGGGCCAGCTCGGCGGCAGCAAGTTTCGCGGCAGAGATACCATTCTCGGCATCATAGGCCTGCATCGCGGCGGTCTGCAGCTCGTCGGCGACTTCTCCAGTCAGACCCTTCTCATCGATCAGGGCGGCGGTCGCTTCGCGGTAGGCATCGCGGCGCATGGCCAGCACGGTCAGGCTATCTTCGCCGGTGCGCTTGATGGCCAAGGCGAGATCGCGCTGTTGCTCATAGCTGCGGATCATGTCTTCGGCCATCTGCGCTTGCGCGGCAGTCGATGCGCCATCGCCGAAAAGCGACAGATCGAGCGCCTGCAGCTTCAGGCCGTTGCGCAGGCCTTCGGCAAGACTCATTGCCAGTTCGCGGGCGCTTTCATTGGTGCCGTTTTCGCCATCGGTGACACTGTTCAGAACTGTGAGCAGCTCACGAGCTGCGGTCGTTTGTGCGTCGACCCCGTCTGCAGTCTTCAGGTCAGATGCCGCGACCATCAGCGCAGCCGCTTCGTCTGCGGTCACACCAAAGGCTTCGCTTAGATCATCGAGTTTCGAGCGGACGTCGCCAAGGGCGTCGATCTCGGCTTGGATGGCTACGAGGCGAGTGTTTAGGGCTGCGGTATCGGCACCGTACCCGTCACCATCTTCGGTGATAGCCTCAATCTCGGCGACGGTATTGGCGTATTCGATCTGCAGCTGGCGACGAGCTTCCAGCGCAGCGAGGACATCATCGGCGCTGTCATATGACGTGCTGCCAAATGCATCGCCAAGGTCGCGGGCCACGTTGCCGAACGAGCGGCGCGCATCCATCTCGGCCATGTCGCGTTCGAGTTCGAGGATTTCGCGGGCGACTTCGGCGTTAGCGCCATATTCGCTTCGCAGGCTCGACAGGCCGCGACCAGAAGCATTTGATGCACCTTCGAGACGGTTCATGGCCTCTGCGAGGAGATCTACTTCTTCGCGTGCCTTTGCGGTCGCGTCGGCGGTCTGCATGAGGGCCGGAATGGCGGTCGCACCCACGGCAAGCGCACCGCCGAGGAGGACGCCAGCCATACCGCCGGACAGCGCCAAAATGTCAGGCAGCTGCACCATCAGCGCGGTGTAGTAGTCCTTGGTGACAGCGCCCATTTGGGCCGTCTGGTTCAGCTGGAAGGCCAGCATCTTGACCTTGTAGCTGGCGTCGGAAGCAGCGTTACCCGTGGCTGCAATTGCGGTACTGTTCGAGGTCATCCCCTGACGCGCAGAGGCAAGTAGCTGATCAGCATCCTTCTGCGCCAGCATTCCCGACTGCACCGCGGCTGCGACCTGCTTCTCGACTGCGATGAACTCTTCGCTCTTCTCAATCGCGGGCTGGTACTTATCGCGCAGGGCGTCGATTGCGGCCGCCTGATCTTTCATCGCTGCATTGAAGATGCTCGCAGAAGATGCGGCCGACTTATTGACGCGCTCGACGCCGGTGGTCTGATCGATGAGCTGCTGAACTGCGGTGCGTGTCTCGCCGACAGCAGCTTTGGCCTGTGAGGCGTTGGCTACGATTTCACCCTGAACCTTGAAGGTCATGCGTGGAGCGCCTCCGTTGCGCCTGCTTCAATCACTTGGACGTCGGACCATTGGTCCGGTGTGACTTCGATACCTGCCAGCCTCAGACCCGCTTCAACGCGGCTATAGTCGAGGCTCGCGACGTGTCCGCTCGGGCGGAATGCCCATTGGGTGGCGATTGCGAGGAAGGCGTTCAGCGCGGGAAGATGGCATCCCCAAACCTCAAAGCTGTCCTCGGCAATCGGGGCGGAAAGGGTGACGCCAAGCAGCGCAGCGTCAGCCTCGATCTCTTGCCATTCGGTCGGCGCATCTTCGAAGAGCTGCCCCGTGGCCCACGCCCGACCGATGGCTCTTAGTTTCCCGCTTTGGCCGAGATGATTTCCTTGGTGTATGCCTTAAAGAGGGCGTTCCGGATGTCGGGGCGGCGGATCATCGCGATGCACAAGTCGTCGTCGCAGACCATCGGCTTGTCATTCTCGTCGACCAGCTCATGGAAGGTAACAACGCGGTCCTTCACATAATCGATCATCTGTGCGTCGTTCGTGAGCGTGGTGTGAATGTCCGGCACGACTTGGAACGTCGTGCGGAGCATCTGTACTTCGACGCCAGTGTCGCCCGGTGTGACGATCTCGACATCGCGGGTGAAGGTCGGGGTCTTATTCACTTTGAACATGCGCGTGATCCTTAGGTCAGAACGAGGGTGAACTGGTCATTGCCGGTGCCCGGCAGCGGCACACCGCGCAGGGTCCAGCTCACGATGCCTTCGTCGTCCTGCGGCGCGGCTGGACGCTGAAGCTGGAGCGAAGGGGTGTTGACGGTGATAATGTTCCCGGCGTCCGTTCCGTGCGTGATGACGAGCGGCGTGGTCGAGGCGTCGAGGGCGATTTGATAAGGGTTGAAGGTCGTCACCGGCAGCGCGTCGGTCTGCATTTCAACGACTTCGGCGCGGTCGGTGATCCGGACCTCTTCGGTGCCCATGAGGAAGCGCGGCTTCACCTGTTGGCCCATATCGAGCGAAAAGCTCTTCATCGTGAACGCAACACCTCCGAGCGTGTGGACGGGCGTGTTCGCATTGCTGGCAACAATCGGCGCGATCCACTTGGTATAGTCCGGGGAAGCGGGTGCATTCTCGGTCGGGACTTCGAAGAGGCCGGTGAAGGTCCATTCGATCATCGGAATGCCGCTGGACATGATCACGATCTTCGAAGAACCACGCGCGCCTTTCAGCACGTAGCGCGTCGATGCGATCGTGAAATGAAAGATCAGGCTCTCGTGCCCATCGGTGACCGGATTGTAGGTCACGGAGGTGTCGGCAACGATGGTCTCGGCAAGACCGGCAGCGCGGGCCAACACGCCCCACGCAGGCGCGACACCGGCAGCGCCCGAGCCTGCGAATTCAGTCTTGAAGGTCAGCTTGGAATGCAGTCCGACAGGCAGGGTGGCCTGCGCGCCCATAAACGGGCGTTCGATGTTGCGGGCGACATCCGAGCCTTCCATCGGCGAGATCGACATGTCGATGCCCATGATTGCATTCGCACCGGCGGTCGGGTTGCCGCCTTGGCCGTAGGTGCCTTCGATGACGGCGAGCATCAGCTTCTTCTTCCACGACAGGGACATCAGTCAGCTTCCTTCTTTGCAGTGGTTTTGGTGAGCGTGCCCTCGGCTTCGAGGACGTAGCTGCCGCCGGACTGGGGCAGCGGGTGGACCGACTGCGCGGTCGCGGGCGGGGCGGATTGCTTGGCGGAACGGCGGGTCATGCGGGGGTGAACCTCAGCTGGTCTGTGATGACGAAGTCGATCTGGTAGACGAAGGCGCCGTCCTGCTGGGCTGCGAGGCGGGCGCGGGTGAATTCGAAGGTGCCGACGTTGTTGGCAGACCATCCGGCTACTGCTTCGATGATCTGGCGAATGGTGACGTCGGCGCGGTCAGCGGCATCGGCACCGGCGGGATCGATGTCGCGAAACACGACGCAGACCGAGATGCCGTCCTTGACCGTTTGCTGGTAAAGATCGCCGATCGCGTTGGGGCGCGACGCGGTCAGGCCTTGGGTGATCACGTAGGCAGCGGGTGTCTGCTGCGGCAGCTGGCCATCGCGCAGCAGCGCTGCAAAGGCTGCCATGCGCTCGACACTGCGCAGGTCAGGCACCAGATCGGCAACGCGGCTGGTTACGGCATCGATCATCAGATGAAGCCTTTAAGATTGCTGCCGGTCATGGGGCGGTCGCGGTCAGTGGTGTAGACTTGGCTGGTGTGCGCGCTGGTCGGCTCCACGCCTTCGATGTCGAGGAGGATTTCGCGGCGGCCGATCTTTTCCAGATTGCGCAGCGCGTCGCGGTAGTCGTTCGTTGCTTTCTCGTCGGCCTGATAGATGTGCAGCTTGTAGAAGGTCAGCGCTCCGGCGATACCGACGAGCATCATCGGCACTGCAGAGACCGGCAGCTTGTAGACCTTTGCGATGTGGGCATCGATCAGCGCGTCTGCATCGGTGATCGCGCGGTTCAGAACGTCGTCGTCGATGACGCCGGTCTTCGGTGTGCCGCGATCCGTCAACTTGGTCAGGACGTTGGCGCTATAGCGATCGGTCAGCTGTGCGCGGGTGATGTAAGACATCGTTAAACTCGGTTTTAAGGGGGTGTTTCCGGCCCGTTAAAGGGCCGGAATGTGGTGTTAGCTGGCAGGCGTGATGGACACGGTCAGGACGGGATCGTCCTGAAGTGCCTTCAGCTCGCCTTCCTTGAGATCGTCGAGGTCGATGTCGGTGGTCTCGTGCGTAAACTTCTGACCGATGCGCCAGCGGCCTTTCTTCGGACCTTTGACGTGGACCGTGCCGCCGTACTTCGGCTCTGCTTTCGCAAGTTCTGCTGCCTTCGCATCGGCGTCGGCCTTTGCTTCGGCATCCGCCTCTGCCTTGGCTTTCGCTTCGGCCTCGGCTTGCTCTTTCGCCGCTGCCACTGCCTCTGCTTGGGCCTTTGCGTCAGCTTCGGCGGCTTTGGTGTCGGCGTCGGTTGCCACTTCGGTCGCGGCCGTTTTATCGACCTCCGAAGCAGCGGTTTTCTTGGTGATGCGTGCCATCAGATCAGCCCCTTATGCAGTCAGGTACGGGACGACGAGCAGCTCGGCGGTGCCCTGAAGGGTGTTGGTCGCACCTGCAGCATTGCGTTCTGCCAGCAGCAGCTCGCGTGCGGTGTCTTCCAGCTCGGGCGGGACGACGAGGGTGTCGCCGACCACGTTCAGGACGCGGCCTTGATCGCCCTTCATTTCGCGCAGCATCTTGCGGGCTGCTTTCAGAGAGGCCGCATCGAGCGCCGTCTTCGCGCCGATCGCCAGCTGCGGGTAGGTGTAGCCAGCAGCTTCGCGCGTATCGACGCCGTAGACGAATTCCTTGCGACTGAAGACCGGCTCGTCGGTGGGCTTATCCATCGATACGAATTCGGCTTTCTTGCGCTGCTGATAGATCAGCGGCTTGATCTTGCCCTTGGCCTTCATGAAGAACCACGGCGTCGACGACCCGGTGAGGATGTTGGAATAGGTGGTTTCTTTGCCGTTCTTGTCGATCGTCGGGTGATCGGCGTCGAAGTAGGGCTGACCGTCAAAGCATTCGGCCTCAAAGCTTTTGCTCAGAGCATCGAAAACGAGCTGGTCGGGATGCTGTGCAGCCATTTCGCCCAGGTTGGCGAACAGCATATCGTACTGACCCAGTTCGTCGTCTTCGATATGATCGCGGTTCACGCCGACTGTGCTTTCGAACGGTTTGTTCTGCAGCGTATAGGCGTTTTCGCCGAGCGATTTGATCAGGCGCGCCCCAATCCATTCACGCATCCCCGGAAGGTCTTTCAGCCAACCGTAGACATTCGCGCTTGAAGTCGAGGTCACGGTTGTTGCGACGCGGGTATGATAGGTTTCGACCTGATCGAAGGCCTGTTGGAAGCTGGTTTTGAAACCCACGCGCAGGGCTTCGAGGTTCGGATTGTTGATAAGCATCGTTGTGTCCTTTAGGCGGCGGCCGGATCGGCAGCGCGGGTGAGGGCTTCGTTGAACTCGACAGCGACACCTTCGGCGAGGATGTCGGACACGATGCCTGCACGGCTGCGTGTCGAGGAGGCGGAGGTGCGGGCGACCGTGTGATCGTCGACGATCCAGCACGCCTTGCCGATGTCGGCGGCGGTCAGCTCGTCAGCACCGGTCGAATTGTCGAGAATGGCGGTGTTGACGCGGTACTCGACCGACGCAGCACCTGCCGCGCCGTCCGAGTTATCGACGGTCTGGTAGGCAACGCCTGCACCGACGAGACCGGTTGCGGTCTGGCCTTTGGTGAGATGACCCGCAGCATTACGAGCAATCATCGCACCTGCGAAGATGGAGGCGGCGGCGGCGAGGAGGCCGACGCGGGTCGGGCCGATGGCTTCGGCAGTTTGGCGGGGAGCGGTAAGCATGGCTGGTCCTTACTGTTCGGATTTGAGGGTTTCGGCGTAGGCGTCTTCGGAGATGCCGAGGAGCTTCGCGGCTTCGCGCTGCTCTGCGTTCAGCGCGACCTTGTCGTCGTCCTTGGCTTTCGACAGGTCGGCGATCGCGCCCGGCTCCAGAACCGGCATCGCGGCGATCAGCGCTTCGGTCCGCGAGGCGTCTTCGCTGTGCATCGCGATGTACGTGGCGCGCATAGGTTTCACACCGACGCGGCCCTTGGCGATCTCGCCGTCGACGAACGCTTCTGCGGCTGCCGTGCGGCGGGATGCGCGTTCGCTGTTGAGCTGCTTGGTGAGGTCCGAGCATTCGGCCTGCAGCGCAGTGATGTCCTGATCTTTGGTGGCCAGCTGCGACTGCAGAGCAGTGATGTTCTGATCCTTAGTCGCCAGCTGCGACTGCAGAGCGGTGTCTTCGACCGGGGCGGCGGTCTTGCCGATCGCTGCCAGAATTTCGTCTTCGGTCACGACTTCGGGGTCGAGGCCGAGGGCTTCGGCGAGTTTAGCCATGAAGGACATGTCGTTCATTTCCTGCTGATGAAGCGCAGTCAGACCGCGCAGGTTCGGGACATTGACGAGAGAGGCGCGAAGGATCGCGCCGATCTTGTGCTTGGGGTCATGGGTGATGACGGGGCTGATGCCGCGATAGGCGTGCGTGGTGACAAGCTCGCGGCCGGTCGCGGTCCAATCGACGCGGCCCCAGATGCCATCGTCGCGGGCTTCCATTTCCACAATCCAGCCACGGGCAGGCGCGGGGCCTCCTTTGGGTGCGGCAAGATCGGTGGCGTGGTTCTCGTCGATCGGCAGACGGTCGGTCCGCGCAAACGAAGCGGCGATGATCTCGGAAGCGGTTGCGACGTGGTAAGGGCCGCGCTGGTCATTGGTCTCCACGCGGCCGCCATCGGTGGCCGGAAGCAGGTGGACCCACTCGGGCGCACTGCCTTCGGTCACGTCGAGAGACGCATGAAGCGAGAGGGCGGTATGTGTGAAGGGTTTGTTCATGGCACGATCATCGCGTGCCCCCAAAAACGAAAACACCCGCAACGGATTGCGGGTATTTCATCTGGTCTGCCTAGGCAGCGTGACCGAAGTTTAAAGGTCCGTCAACGCCCCGTTAAACCGCCTGTCAAATACTCTTCAAAGGTGGCGATAATCGCCAGATTGTCGTCATCGGAGACGCCGATGAACGGGCGGGCTGGGATGTCGCCGAAGGGGAGAAGAACCGCAAAATCGTTGCCGTTCTTGTCGGTGCCTTCAGATAGGCCGAACGACCCGGCTTCGGCGCCATGCTGCATGACAGCCGAATAGATCAGGGATGAACCCCAGCTGACGCCTTGGCTGCTGACCTCGTAAGAGATTTCGGATGCGAGGCGTCCAGACGGGCCATGAAGCGGGGCGGTGTTGGCCCGACCTTCAGACTTGGCTTGACGTGCGATGGTGTGCGGCGACTTGGGTGCCCAAGCAACACCATCCGGCCCTTTGCCGTCTCGGAAACGCTGTTTGGTTCGTTCGGTCATCAGTTCGCCGATGTCAGAAAACACCGGCTGCATGTCGTCGAGCTTGGCCTCGACCCGCCCCAGTGCTTCACCGAACTCGTCAGTGAACCGCAGCTCGATCGGTATCATGCGATGTCCTCGTCATCGCCGCTGTCTTCTGCCTCGTCATCAGCATCGGTTTCGGCCTTGCGAGATCCGGCGAGGAAAATGGCCATCTCTTTGGCGAAGCTGTCGCGTATTGGGCCTTCAGGCATGACGCTGACCTTCGCCTGCACGATGGTGTTGATCTCATTCGTGACGCTGGCGCCGGGTGCGTAGTCCCACCCTTTATCAATGCCTTTGGGTGTGCCGGTCTTGGGATCGATCAGATTCCAATCCTCGGGCAAGGTCTTGCTCGGGTCACCGCCGAGGCGGCGCGCCATTTCCATCGAGCGGGCTCCAAGGACATAGCAGCTGCAGCCCCAGCCGTTGACAGGCATGTGCTTTTCCCAGAACGGGTGATCGGCAGGCAGAACCAAACCATCCCATGCAAGATGTTCCGGGCGAGGGTTCAGGCTGTCGCCGTGCCGATAGATGAGGAACGGATAACCTGCCGCCCGCAGCTGGGCGAGGCGACCGGCCGCGTAGCTGGTCTTCGCATTGGTGCGGTAAATCACACGGGTCCGCCATGCTTCGCCTGCTTTGGTGCCTTCACCCGTCCAGCCGTGCCACCCTCGATCCTCGACGATGTTGTAGAAGTCCTTGCGAAACGCTTCGAGGCTCTGTCCGTCGGCGATGCTGCGCGTGACGGCGCGGGCGAGATCGTCGAGGAGATCGGCTTTCATGGCTCCGGCAACAACGAAGGCGCGGTCGTGTTGCGCGCCTTTCAGGTCGTCCCAAGCTTTGGTCGGGATCAGGTTTGTGCGGCGCAGCTCGAACGCGGCGATCTGCTCGGCGAAAGGCTGTCTCAGGCTGGCGCTGATCTCAGGCATCGGTCTCACCAGCAGCAGCTTCCACACCGCTCGCAGCGGCGACGGTCAAAGCCGATGTGATGGCTTCGGTCAGATCGCTCGTGTCGATCGACGGATAGGCCTCGCGGATCATCTCGCGTAGCTCAGGCAGATCAGACGCGCTTTCGGACATGGCAAAGATGCGGTCGATCATTGCCTGCACTACCGGTCCGACTTGGTCTTCCATCGGTGCAATGAAGGGCTTGCCGGAGGTCAATTCGCTCAGAGGGCCGTCAGAGGGCCGCTCTTGTGCTTGGGGCGCAACGATACCCGACAACTCGTCATAGCGTTTAAGCGGCGCGGAAAAACGTTTAACGGGGTCATTCGGGGCCTCGGGTGGAGTTGCAGGCGCGATCTGCGCGCCCATCGGATGCAAAATGCGGTCTTTTGCGTCCGGATCAGCGAGGCCGAACTTGTCGCGAACCTCCGACTCCGACACGCGCATGCCGCGGTCGATCGCCTTGCCGACACCTTCCATCCAGAGTGAGAGGTCTTCCGCCTCGGGCCTGCCGATGATGACGCGCGGGCTTTTTGCATCGGGGCCATAGTTCAGGGTTGTCCAAGGGCGGATCAGCTGGGCATTGACGACAGCCTGCAGCGCCTTCGCGTCTGCACGCTCGATGTCCTCTTGGACCTGTCTATGCTCTTTGCCCGAGCCAAGACCGCCGGTGACCGCATCGGTTGTCGCGGTTTGACCGAGGACCAGTTTTGAAACCTGTCGATCGAACCAGTCGGCGCGCTTCTCATAGAGGTCGGAAGATGCGCCGACGTTTCCGGCCTCGACGAATTCGATCTGCATGCTCTGAGGAATGATCGCTGCGCAATCGCCCGCGATGTTCGCCACCGCCTGAAAGAGCTTCCGGCGGTCATCCTCTGAGGCCCCCGTGTCGTACCTGCCCACGCGGATCGGCTGACCATAGGTCGCACTGAAAATGGCCCAGTCGCGCAGGGTGAAGGCTTTGAACAGATAGCTCCACATTGCGATCCGCGCGAGGC
The DNA here is from genome assembly GCF_015220045.1 of Marivivens aquimaris. Lineage (NCBI taxonomy): Bacteria > Pseudomonadati > Pseudomonadota > Alphaproteobacteria > Rhodobacterales > Paracoccaceae > Marivivens > Marivivens aquimaris. The sequence continues at coordinate 751,790 of NZ_JADBGB010000001.1, forward strand.
CGCTCCGAAGAGGCAGGCCGGACTTCGCCTTGAGGCGCGTGGTAATGAACTTGAAGCCCGGCAGTTCGCGAGTGCCGCCGTCGATACGGAGGAGCGGGCGGGCGAACGAGGTGCGGTCGAATTCGAAGAAGCGAGGGTCGCGGTATTCGAGGCGCGATGGCTGGAACTGTCCCATCGACATGTCCCAGATGATTTCAGTTATCGAATAGCCCTTGCCGATGGCGTCGAGCATGTCGAAGACTTCGTCGGCCAACTCGTCGCGGCGCAGCCACTGGCGCACTTCGTCGGCGCGGGCGACGTCGGCCGGATCCTCCGATGCGGCTTCGACAGTAAAGTCCAGCTGAGAAACAGAGCGGCGACGTGTGGACAGCACCCCGGTATAGTGCGGATCGCGCTCTTCGATTACCTCTGCAAGTTCGAGATAGCTGTTGGCATTGCCGCTCTCGGCTTCGCGCAGGATCGCGGCGAGCTTGTTCGGGTCAAGGCCGTCGCCCGGATGACCCGTCATCGGCGTGCGGACGCCGCCGTAGGTCGGGGCGGCGATTTCGGCGGTGAGGGTGGCGCGCTCGATCGGGCGGCCAAATGCGTCGAGTAGAGCCATCAGATTGCTTCCTCTTGAAGTAGTGCTGCGGTGCCTTGGCCCCAGCAGATCAACTCACCCTCGAACGGCTGGTGAGAGTAGGGCAGGCCATAGAGCTTCGTGAACCATGCTTTCATCTGCTCGAAGTCGGTGAAGCCATCGGCCCTCGCCAGCTCTTCCGGATCGGGCATGACACGCCCGTCGACGATGATGCGCTTCTGCTCGATCACGATGGACGCGGCAAAGATGCAGGTGACCCGCTTCAGCAGCTGGCAATTCTTCGTCCGCATACCGATGTAGAGTTGAAGCTCGTCACCAAAGACCGCGTGACCGTTTTTCCGAGCCGTGCGAATGGTCATGGACTTGCGCCCGCTGCGGACCTCTTCGGCGAACTGGGCGGCGAAGTTATAGGCTACCATTGAACAAACCTTTCTTCACTTTCGTCCGCTTCCGCGATGTCGAGCGACCGGAATAACCCGTGGCCATCCTGCAGAGGCATCGCGATATCCTTGGTCAGGATCAGGTGAGACACCTGAAACCCACTTGCCGGAGTAGCCACACTGGCAGGCAAGTCGTCCTTCAGTTTTAAAGAGGCCGAAACCGCGCGGGCGACGGCGCTCTAGATTGACCGAGCCTTTGGTGCCTCGGCAGCACGGGCAACACGTCACTGCAATTGGTCTGATCGACATCAAATCCATCCTCCGAGTTTACCGATGATCGAGCCGAGTGTGCCGCGCGGTTCGTCAGCTTCCTCGACGGGCGTCTGGGTCATCCGCCCCTCAGGCGGCTTGTTCGTGACAGGCTGATAGTCGTACTCGGCCCACCGTTGGCGGCTGGCGTAGTCTGCCAGCACCAAAGCAATAGCGAAGTCGCCGTGACGCTTTTTGCCGCTGCCGCTGGCCTTTTCGGTTTCACGCACATCCGGCACGCGAGGGGTGCCGCGAATGACCTTCACTTTCCGCAGATCGGTCAGGTGGTCATCGTCCGCTACCAGCGCGATCATGTCGTCCTCGAACGCGGTCTTCAGCTTCGGCATGTGCGCGGCGTACCACTTTTCCGACAGCTTGACGGCTTCGACCAACCCGCTGCTGCCGTCGCCGTCTCGGGCACCGAACTCGCGCTGCATATCTTCGGCGACGGTCCAGCCCATGCCGACCGCGTCGAACCCGGCGCCGACCAAGCGGCTGCGCACATATTGCAAGACTGCGCGGGTGATTTCCTTCTGTTCGGCACCCGGCACATTGCGCAGCTCGAAGCAGAGAGCCTCGCGGCGGCGAAGGTTCGCCTCGATCGCCAGCAGAGAACCGACCGTCAAGTCGGCGACGCGGGCGAAGTCGAAGCCGAACGCAAAGCGCAGGTCGAGATCAAGTGCGCTTAAAGCGGCCTTCAAACGGTCTAAAAACGGCTCCATCAACGAACGCTGTTCAACGTCCGAAAGGTGCAAATAGTTGGCCGGAAGTTCGAGACGGAGGATCTCGCCCGGAACGGTCATGCGGGCCTCGATCAGCGGAGCGGGTAGCCACGTTCCAGAGCCTTGGGTCGGGATACAGAAGAGTTCTTCGTCAGCGCCGTCGCCGTAAAAGTCGATGATGTCCTGACGCCACTTGGCTTCACCCTCGGGCGACCAGTCGACGCCTGTGACGAGACAGATGCGCTCATAGAGGCCATCGCGCAGCGCGTCATCGATGTCGATCTTCAAATGGGCGTAAGGTCTGCGCCCACCAAGGATGTCTTGGATAACCTCGTTGAAGGTGTTGGTGGTGCCGTCATGGGTTGAGCAGACAACGACCTGACCGCCCCACATCAGGAACGCCAGCGCGGCCTTCAGCAGTTCGGGCAGGCTATCGACGAATGCGGCTTCGTCTATGATGACGCAGCCTTGCTTGCCGCGCAGCGAGCGAGGCGCGGATGACAGGGCGATGATTTCATATCCGCTGGCGAACTGGATGCGGAACGCCTTGATCGACTTCTGCCCTTCTTCGTCGCTGTCGTCGAAGAGCGTCTCTTCCAGCTCATTGGCTGCGATGGCAAAGGCCCGTGCCCACATTGCGCAGGCGTCGATGAACTCGCGTGTCATCTCCTGCGAGTAGGAGATATACATGACATCCATACCCGCTGCCGACTTCGCGCGACCGGCGCGCAGAGCGGCATAAGCGGCGAGGCCCCATGTCAGGCCGATCCGGCGGGACTTCTCGACGAACAGCACCTGCGTCGAGGTGCTGTCGAGGAGACCAACGACTTTCTGTTGGTACGGCAGCAACGCCTTCGGAACACCAACTTCTTCGATGACATCGTCGATCGCATCTTTTGCGTCGCGGCGAAGTCGTTCCCATTCGGCTTGTGAGATCGGCGCGGTCATGCGGCGAGTGCCTCCCATACGACGTTTGCGCGGGTCCATTGACCAGCAGTCAGCTGCCAAGTGCCGTGCGGGCCGAGGTCGATCAGCTCGTCGATCGACAGCTGGCCAAAGCCACCGCGCCAGCGATAGCCGGGCGCGATGCCATCCCAACGGCAGACCGGCAGGTCATGGCGGGTGCCGCAGCCGCAGGGGCAGATAACTTCCATCGTCCAAACGCGGTGAAGCCCGGCACGCGAGATGTGCCAGCTGCCTGCTTCGCGGCGCGCAAGTTGGGTGTCGAGGTCTAAGACGCGCAGCGCGTTCATGGGGCGACCTTTTCCATTTCGATCATGTAGGGGCGCCCGTTCAGCCAAGCGACGGTGCAGCGAAGGCCTTGGAACTGGAAGCACTGGCGTTCCCCGCGCAGGCGCGCCTTCAGGCGGGTCGGATACTTGGCCAGCAGCCAATTGCGGTTTGCCAGATGCACAGTCGCTTCGATCCCGATCATTTCGGCACCTCGATCCCGAGGATGCGGGCCTTAATGGCGTCGGCGGCAGCAGGGGATAGACCTGCATCTTTCGCGGCCTTGGTCGCTTCGGCAGCGGCTTCCGCCTGAACCTCTTTGCGGATGCGGATGCGTTCGTCGGCCATCAGCTTTTCCCGCATTCCCGAGGAGGACATCACGTCCTTCAGCATCTTGCCGAGGAAGTGAAGCTCGCGCGGATCGATCTCATCAGCGTCACGCGACATCTGCGCTTGCATGACCTTGAATGCGAGTGTCGTGATCATCTGGAAGAGGACGTTGTGCCGCTTCGCTTCTTCGTCGAGACCTTGCTCTTTCATCCAGCCTTCGGCCCAAGCTGACGCCTGTTCCTGATACTTGATGAACTCCTGATATTCGGTGCCCCAAGCATGGACAGAGCTTTTGCCGACGCGCAGTTCGACACCGGCCTCTTCGAGCTTGAAGTTCAGCTCCTCGGTCACGGCAACATAGTCACCGAAGCCGCGGGCTTCGAGCGTCTCTTGAAGCCACTCGCGTAGCTCCGACGGGATGAGATCGATTTTGCGGGGCGGCGGCATGTCAGAAGCCTGCACTAGGGCGCTGGATGCCCGGATGTGTCGCGCGGTTCTTGGCGATCTCGATGCCACGGCCGGTAGCGACAACGACAAAGAAGCCCGCGCCGTGATCGGTCGCGGTGACGAAGCTGTTCTCGTTCAGCCACATCACGTCAGTGATGGTCTGATCGCGGGTCGAGGGAATGCCGAGAGAATAGAGCACATCCGTGAGGATCGAGATGTTGCAGGTGTACTCGGGGCAATTTTCGAGATGACGAAGGATCGCCAAACGACGGTGCTGCTGGAGCGCTTCAGCAAAGTTGCTCATTTGGGACTCTCCATGAGGTACTGCGTCACTGTCCCAAGCCCTTTTTCCAATCGGGTCATGTTTTCTGACTGACTTCTGATCATGGTTTTGATTTCACGCACTGCGCCGCGTGTTTCGGTAATTGTGATCTGCATCTCGTGCATATCCTTCGCGGTGGGCAGCTGGGCCACGACTTCTTTGACTTGGGCGACTTCGGTCTGTGTGTCGCGCACGTCCTTTTCGACATCTTTCAGACGCTGGTCGTTGCGCTTGTTGCGTGCGGTCCAACCGGCAAATGCCATCGCGAAAATGGAAAACACGAGGCTCGCGATCTTTGTGATAGGGTCGATCCACTCCATCACGTTAGCGTCCGATCGAATGGGTCGCCTTGATACGGCCGACGATGGACAGGACCGCGCCAAAGGTCGCGCCAGCGCCTGCGAATGCGGTTGCGAGCTGCTCTTGATCGCCTTCGGACACTGTATAGCCAAACGCGCCACCGGCGATTGATGCAACGGAGATGATGCCGCCCCAGACGGCTTTGCTTTCGTACCACTTCTTTTGGTTCAACATTGTACTCGTCCTAACTTTCGCGGGTGCTGAGTGGCTGACCGTCTGCGGTCAGATGGATGATCTTGTTGGGTGCTGCGTACTGAGAGGGCCAGCGCGCACCGAGCAACCTTGCGCGGCTCATGCGTGTCACAGTGACCGCGTCGGATTGATTGCCGCCGAGGATGTGGAAGGCTTCTTCGTCTTCGCCCCAGTAGAAACCGACATGGCCCTGCCAGCCCGTGCGAGAGCCTCGCCAGAACACCACCACCGCGCCGAGCTGCGGCTTCACCGGCTTGCCGAAGGTGAGCCACTGGCGGGCACCGAGCGCGCCCTTGGGCGGCTCTTCGGTAGTAGTGGCTTTGAAGGCGGTTGCGACGAAGGCACCGCACCACGGGATTTCACGGGGGTCGATGTCGGCGATGCGGCCCGAGAACCACTTGCGAAGGCTGCTCAGATCACGGCCTTCGTGCAGGCCGCGCAAACGGGCTGCCTCTGCCATCCAAGGCATTCCGTCCTTCAGCTGAATGGTGCGGCCAAGCGGAGCGTCGAAGAGGGCCTGCAGTGTGAGAGGGCCAACGTAGGGACGTGCCCGGAAACCGATGGACTTCTTGAAGGCGACGATCGCCGCTTCGGTGCGCGGACCGATCACGCCATCGACGACGAGGGGACCGAAGCCTAACTCGTTCAGCCTTTCTTGAAGTGCAATGGGGTCGAAGGTGGGATCGAGGGCGTTGGACATCTGGGCAGCTCCATGCTTGCCCCTGAAATTGCCCTTGCCCCTAAAACGAAAACACCCGCAACGAATTGCGGGTATTTCAGAAGAGCGTGTCTTGTCGCGGATCGGGTGGTGGTCGAACCCGTGCGGTGTTCAAATACCCTCGGACGGTCACGTCAGTGACGTGCAGAGTGCGGGCAATTTCGGCAACGGGCAAGCCTTTTGTGTGAAGCACTCGCGCAAGCCAGTTTTTGGCCAGAGGTACGCGCGGTGACAGGTGTCCGGTTTCTTGGCCCAAGCGCTTTGCAACTTCTTGGCCGAACTCTTTGACCAGTGCGCTGCGATACTTTGGGCTTTGCGGCCGATACAGTTCGCTGCCGCCAAACCGCAAGAGGAAGCGAACGGCCTCCTCTTCCCCCAGCACTTCGACGTACTTGGCGATGTGTGCCGGGGGCTTGGTGAAGGCGGGCTTGGTCAAGCGTCGATCTCGCGGCCGCTGCGGCGCGGGCGGCTTCGGGTCTTCAAGGTCACATATGTGCAGCGGTGATCTTCATCGAGATGATAGCGGCGACCGTCTTTCAGAACGCCTGTGACACCGTCAAAACCTGCGGCCTTACTCACTATCGACGACACCTCGCGGCGGGCAGCTTCGATGTCGATGCCATGCGTGTGAAAGAGATGTTGCAAAACAGCTGCATCGGTCACTTCGAAAGGGGACTTCATAGGGTGATCTCCTCGTTAACGGTGAAACTCGATTTCTTCGCGATCGATCCAATCGCGCAGGGCCTTCAGGACTGTGTTGATCTGTTTGGTGTCGGTGAGCATGTCGACGTCGGCAGGCACCGCGCCCCATGCGTCGCCGAACTTCGCGCGAATGAACTTGTTCAGACCGGCGCGGCCCGCAACGCGGGTTTTGCCGTGCTGCGACAGGGTCTTCCACATGACATGGATCAGGCGAATGTCGGCGCGATCGGCAGCTTTGAACGGCTTCTTGAAGGCACCTTTTTCGGTGAGGTGAGCGACGATGGTCTGTCGCTCCGCCTCGGTCATGTCGGTCAGGCTCTCTTTGCCGACCAGCTGCAGCTGCATTGCCTTGCGGGCGTCGTTATCGAGGCCAAGCGCACGGCAGCCGACGAAGATTTTGCTATGCTGGCTCATGCTGCGATCCACCGCAGCAGCCACAAGCTCCCGACAAAAGCTATGGCAATTGAACCCGACATCTTGAAGAGCGTCTGACGAAACTCATTCTCGGGCGCTTCGCGTGCCAGCAGCATCGCCGATGCGATGATTGCGAAGACGCTGCCGACCAATGCGAGATTGATAAAGAGCACCAGCATCTCTTACGCCTTTGCCAGATCAATGGTGATCGGCTCCCATGCGCCGTCGTTGGTGGCGCGGCGATAGCAGCGGACGTAGCTCTTCGAGCCGACGACACGCATGGCATCCCGGATGGCTGTCATAGCTTTCTGCCAGCGCGGATCAGTGATTTCGAGCCGCAAGAGCGTGTAGATTTCCGAGCGGTTGATCTGGCCCTCTTTATCGACGTTGAAGGCGCGAGTGATAATTGCGCGGATTTCGGTCCGGCTATCAGCCGACCACTCGGTCAGGCATTCGTCGATGAGCGATTTGGCGACCTGCAGCTCGGGGCCGAACTCGACGCGATCGGCGATCTGGACGGTGACCTTGAAGAGGCCATCGTATGAGGACAGCGTTTTGTTGCCCTTCCTGCCGCCGACCGTCGCGTCGTATTCGTCAGAGAGGATGCCTTCGAATGCGCTGATATCGTCGAAGGTGTGTGCTTTGAAACGGGCAATCTGCTCGGAAAGCAACTGAGCGAAGTACGCGATCTGACGCACGGTTTGATCTTCGAGAATGTACTGGCCTTTGATGTTTTCGACCGGGACAAGGGCGCCCTTGGCGTCGGTCATGTATTCGCGGTCACCGATGATCTTCTGGCCACCATTCTTAAACTGTTCGAGGTCGATCTTGGTCATTGTCTTATCCTTTGCGGTGTCCGATCAGGTGCGCGACCAGATCGGGTTTTTGGGAGAGAGAGACGAGGAGTGCGCGGGCGAGGGCTGGCGCTGTCATGTCCTGCCCGTCACACATGCGATCGAAGCGGGGTTTACTGGACTGCCTCGAGCGGGGCCGGATAGCCGTCATGCACAACTCCATCCAGCGCCCGGCCCTTGGCCTTGATTTCGGTTTGGGTGCGGCCTTCCCACTGCTTGAAGAGGAAAGCGACGCCCGCGCTCTCGCAGTCATCTCGCAACCCGCGGAACCAGTCGGGATCTACGGGCCGGAATCCGTTTCCGCTTTCACCGCCCGCGATCACCCATTCCAGTTTTCGGGCATAACGCCGGATGCACACCGGTCCTTGTAGGGGTTCGCAAGAGAGGAACCGGACCCGCGCAGGGCACTGTATCAGGTGCGGGATGCGCCGGTCGGCTTCCTCCTGGTTCTCGACGGTGGTGCCCAGCCAAACGTTGCGGGGAATTCCCCCTGTGAACCAGCGCTCAGGCGCAAACTTCACGATGTTCTGCGGCCGCTTGGTCAGCAGAAGCCAGTCGAGGTTTGGCGTCTGGTCGATCAGCGTCCAGAGGTCTCGGCGCCATGCCTCTTCGATGCTGCGGTGATTGTCGAAGACATCTGCCAAGCTGGCGCAGAAGATGCGCGGGCGCTCAGGTGCGCCTTCAGCCTGCCGGTTCCACTTGACCGGATTTCCCCATGTCTTCGTGCGTCGGCGCTTGCCGTGCGGCCCCCATTGAACGTGCCCGCTACGCTTGGCCCATGCCTCGGCATAGCAGTTGTCGCAGGCCGCGCTGACGGCGGTGCATCCCGTCCAGGGGTTGAAGGTGTGGGTCGTCCACTCGATGCCGCTGTTCTCAGCCATGACGGTGTCTCCGGGTCAGCAGCTCGGCAGGCACATCGACGAAGGCACGATTGTCCCTTTTCACGATGCGGCCTTCGCCGAGTTTGCGCTGCTGACGCGCATGGCTGCGGTAGCGGTAAACCGTTTGCTTGCTGCACCCCAGTTCTTGGGCCACGGCATCTGCACCGAGGCCTGCGTTTGAAAGGGCAATCACGGAGTTTAAAAGGGGGCTTTTAAGGTTTTTAAAGCTCATTCGTTTTCCTCCTGCGGTTTAAAGCGCGGGCACTTGCGGCAGGATCGAAACATCATCACCCGCAGCATGTTATTGCCCTTGATCGGTCCCTTGGCGCGGTCACGCCAATCGATGCACTTGCGCGTCGAGATTTCGCCAAGTGCGGGGCACTGCACGACATCGCGCATCAAGCTGCCACGCACCCGAGCTTCGACGTTCGCGACGATGCCCTTATAGTTGTTGCCGAGAATGCCGGTGACGACAGCGGGGCTGACACCGATGGCGGCTGCGGCCTTGGACTGGCTGGTGCGCTCACTCTCGGCGACGAGCACTTCGATCCAGTCCGGCAGTGCCCCGCCATATGCGGCGAGTGCTTTCTCACGGGGCTTGCTCATTCGGCATCCTCGTTGATGTTGTTTGGAACATCGCTGATGCGTTCGCCGGTGTTGCCGTCGTAGCAGACAGGCAATTTCTTCATGACGGGTGGGATCGGGCCGGTGTCGCGGATGAGGCGATACTCGGCTTCGCGTTTGCCGGGGATACGGGTCTGGATGACTTTGAGGTAGCCAAGTTCAAGCAGCTTCCGGCAGTAGTCCCGAACCTGTCGGTCTTGCAAAGTGATGCCAGCAGCCGAAGCCTGCACCTTGATATCGATCGGGTTGAAGTTCTTTTTTACCCGCATCACCCGCCACATGTTTTCAGCGGCAGTTACTTTGTTACGGCGGGTACGGGTCGCAGTGCGCGCAGGGCCGACATATTCATATACCGAACCGTTGCGGTAATCCTGATCTTCGGGTTCGATCAGAAACCCTGCGCCTTTCAAGGTGAAGATTGCGCGGCGACAGGTGCTCACCTGTCGTCCGACGTGCTCGGCCATCTGAACAGCGGTAAAGCTCTTCAATTCGGCTGCAGCCGCAAGCACCTGATGCTCGGTCGTGTTGAAAGATGCGCTTTCAAAAGCCATTCTTTAAGCTCCCTTCTTCAGGCGAGTGAAGGAGCGTCCGACCGGAGCTGCGCCGGTAAACAGTTCTTTGTCGCCCCAAGTGGCCGCATCGATCTGCTGGAGAGCGTGGCGTCGGGCGTACCGGTTGATGTTGGCCAAGTTCGTGGCGACACGTCGCGCAGACCCGTTCGCAGCGTCCAAAACCTTGTTCAAAAGATCATCTTGGACCGTGACATTCGGCGCATACATGCTGGCCAGATGCGTCGCGTCTGTGAAGTCAACAGGCAGCGCCTGCACCCAGCTGAGGATGCGGCCATCCATGCGCTCGAACTGCTTGATTTTCTGCGGCAGCATCTCCTCACCGACCAGAATGACCGGCACGTGAGTGCTCTCGTAGATGTCGCGAACGGCTTCGATGTTCCGCTTGTTGATCAGGTAGTCCGCTTCATCAATGATCACCGGGCGCTGATCAACGATTAGTCGGTCGATCACCTGATCTTGCAGAGCGGAGATCGTACCCTTCGGGTTCTTGATCTCCAACTCTTCGAGCAGGTTCATCATGAACTCTTTGGTGGTCCACGTCGAACGCAGCTGCAGATAGACGGCATCATATTCCAGCATTGCAAAGGTCGCGGCAAAGCTCTTGCCGAAGCCACTGGGGCCGGAAAAGACGCCGATCCCCGGCAACCCGCTTTCACGGGTCGCCAGAAGATCAATCTGGGTCGAAAGTGCCGCGACATTGCGCAGCGGGGCCACTCCGGTGGTGCTGGAAGCTACCCCTGCGTTATCCATAGTATTGACTTTCTGAGTAATCATCTTACTTCTCCATCCAAGTCACCCGAAGAATTCCAATCACGGGCTTTGATTAGGCCGTCCTTGCTGCACACAAGGGCGGCTTTTCATTTGGCGAGGTAGGCCTCGCCAAAATTCTTCACCATCAGCTGCATCGACCTGTAATCGCTCGTGTCTTGGTACGAGTGCAGCCAGCGTTTCTGCTCACTGGTGATGTCGTCGCCAGCTTCCAGCTTGCGTTCGAGTTCGAGCGCGCGGCGGTAAAGCTCACGATTGTCGACTTCTTCGATCCGGCGCGATTTCGGCTTGGTCGCCCGGTGGCTGGCGAGATCGGCGACAATTTCATCGCGTTTCTTATCGATCTCGGGCGTCGATTGTTCGGCGGCGACGGTGCGAAACTTCTTGGCGGTGTTCGGCACCATCTTGACGACTTTGGCTTCAAGCTTCGCAGCCGGTTCAGGCGGCAGGCTAGTGGACAGCCCCTTCGCGAGTTCGGCGTTGGTCAGCGTCTTGTGCGCCTTCAACGCGGCCTTCTCGGCGTTCAGCCAATCTTTGCGGGCGCGGGCATGAATGCGCGCCTCGTCTGCATCGAAGAACCCGACCTTCTCGCGGCACTCGGCATGTCCCAAGTATTCGCCGTTCAGGGCGTAAATGTGCAGCCCGTCGAAGAAGTCGTTGTAGTCGAAACGCGCAGCGATTTTCTTGCCGAGATGTTCGTGAAGGAAGGGTGCCCAGAAGGTATTGCCTTGGAACTTCACGGTGCCTGTCCGGCGATTGACGGTCAGGCCCTCGACACCCATCAGCCAGAGCCGCTCTTGCTCTTTGGTGGCTTTACGGATCGGGGCGGTCGCATAGCTTTCATCGAAGACGTCAGCGAATGATCTGCCCATCGCGACCTCGGAGCGACGGCCGGTGCGGGTGTTGTGCGCCTGAATTTCGTCAGCCAGTACGGCAAGGAACTCTTCAAGCGGCACGGCGCGGCTGCCGTAGTCCTCGGGCTTCGCGGTCGGGCTGTTGCCGGTATATGCGCCGTGGAACGCGGGATGCTTCGCAATGCGGCCGCACATATCGCGGAAAGCGCGTTCGATCGGCTTAGCCTGTCCGTGGTATGGTGTGGCCCAGTGCAGCACGACGTCGAGGGCGGTCAACAGACCGGGAATGTCGTCTTCCTTGACCTTGAAACGGAAACGGGTCGGAGCGCCGCCGGTCAGCGCTTTGTTGGCGAATTCGCGGCCGTTATCGAGCAGCACGTGATAGGGGATGCCATATTCGCGGAAGAGGTCACCGAAGGCCAATTGGACCGCATGACCGTTCGAGGTGGTGTCGATCCGCCAAGCGAGAACGCGGGCTGAATAGATGTCTTGGATCGCCACCATGTGCGGACGCTGGATGGTGTCAGGTTCGCCATTGGCGCCCGGAAAGCGGACGAAGACGTCAAATGTATGAAAGTCGGCGTTGACCGCTTCCAGAGCGTGCATCGCAGTCTTGTCACGTTCCTGCGGCGGGAACATCGCTTTCGCCGCATCGACACCTTTACGGGCCAGAACTTGTGTGACCTTGCTGACGGTCCGGTCGAGCCAGCGACGGGTCGCCGACTTCGACGCGACGGGAATGCCGTTCGCTTCGCAATGGCGCACGATGCGGTCATAGCAGGCGGCGAAGTCCGGCTCCCCAAGGCGCAAGTAGTCGGCCTTGATCATCTCGCCGAATGTCGGATCGATCTCTGCAGCACGGCTCGGACGCTTTGCCAGCTTGTGGCGGTCTGCGAGGTAAGGAAGGCGATCTGACGGTGCGATGCCCGCAATCATGTCAAACCAGTTCCAAATTGACCGTACACCACAGTGAAGCTGTTTCGAGGCATTCCGGACGGCTTGGTCTTTGGTTAGACCGCCGCGTTCGAGGGCTTCGACCAGTTGGATTGCCTTCAACCGCGAGGTAGCTTTCGCCTTCGCTTTATCGGCAAGCTTGTCGTAGTAGGTCCACGCTTCGGCAGCGCTCATTTGCTCTGCTTCGGCTTTTTCGGTTTGGTCCGAAGTCGCGACCAAAAGCAGGTGCTGCTGGGCGCGTTGCGGCAGGAGGGACCAGTGATACTCGAACCCACCACCGCGTCCCGACCGGCGACGCGCAAGGCCCGGCTGTGCCACCCAGTTCTGACGATCGATCATCTTAGTCAGACCGCGCTTGGTGGTCGGAATATCAGGGAGGCCCGAGGCAGCAAGGTCTGCAGCCGACCACCATTCTTTTTGTGGTGTGACTGACATCAGCTCGCGTCCTCGATGTCGGCGATCAGCGACTTCAAGACGTCCAGTTCGAGTTCAACAAAGCGACGGCGCGCAGCCTTGTTTGCGCGAACGAAGCTCTGCTGAAGAGCGAGTGCGCTTTGCTCGGTCGGATCGAGGGGAGCGACTTTCAAACCACCTGCCGACACCTTGAACTCGGCGAGTGCGGCGCTGGCCTTCTTGGCTTGTCCTGCGCCCAGCTTGTTGACCACAAAAGAGCGAACCTTCTCGTCGCCGATGCCGACGATAGTTTGAAGGTCTTTCAGTGTGACGGCTTGAGGTGCTTTGCGGAGTTCGGTGACGTGTTCGCTCGACAGAGCGGCCCCTGTCGCAACGATTTTGCGGACTTGGCGCGGCGTTATCCGCAGCTTTTCTGCGACGGTGTCAGCAAAAGAACCGAGTTCCGTTGCGCGATGGTGACGCGCCAGGGCTCCTGCTACACCACGCTTGGTTTCTGGGTGCAGGCGCTCATAAATTGTCTTTCTCTCGGCCAGAAAAACACAGGTATCAAGCGCAGACATCGAAGCTGAAGCGAGGTTGGTATCGATCTCCATCAAGCGCGCTTCGTCGTCAGAGCACTCGTAAACATCTGCTCGTAGTTGCGTCCAGCCGTCTTCAAGGGTCGCTGCCTCAATGCGGTGGCCGCCATCAATCAGGTAGAACTTGCCGCCCTTCTTGCGCAGCTGGATCGCTTGCAGCTGCTGGCCCGTTTCGCGGTACGACTCTCGGATCGCTTCGACACCGGCGGGCGAGGTCTGGCGCAGTCGGTCAGCAACGATGATCTGGTCGAGTGCGACGAGCTGTTGCCCGATAAACTTGATGGTCATGACGATGGTCCCTTTGTCATCTGGTATTGCCAAACGACTTGATTGAATTGGTGTTCGCGAGTGCAGTGGATGACTGCGCCATTCGCGCGGAGTTCGGAGACGATGGCGCTGACCGCCATCACGTTGCATCTGCGGACAATCTCGCGGGTCGAGTGCCGCTTGCCGTCAGCGAGGAGTTTCAACACCCGCTGAAGTCGTGGAGATTTCAGCGAGGCGGCTTTCATGATCAGCGCCCGTATGCGTAGTCGGCCATTCCTGCCGATTTCACGCGGCACTTGTCGCACATGCGATTATGGCTGCCTTCAGACTGGAACCGCTCATTGCAGCAAAGGCAGGCACGCTCGGACGTCATCAGCACCGGTCGTTTGATGTCGATGCGGCGCTGCGCTTCATGAGCAGCCATCGCGGGCGAAACTTGTTCACCCTTCGAATTGAAGACAGCGGAAAGATTTGTGGAGACTTTGCGCACGAATAGGTCGGCAGAACTCATGACAGCACCAGAATAACGAAGAGGGTGACGAAGATGCTGGCGCAAGCGGCAACATCGGAGAGCAAGCGGCGAATGCGGCCGCTGGAATAAGTCGCGCTCTGCAGCCACGAGGTTGGGAGGTCCTCGGGGGAGGAGGCCGCAGAGCGCGCTTTGGTCACGACACGAAGGGACAAACGTGTCGGACCAACACCGGTACGGTCACTCACCCGCCCGGATTGCTGAAAGGGGACGAGATGCGCCATCAAGCGGCACTCTCTCGGGCGATGTCGATCTCGCGAAGCACACATTCGGTGGCGCTGGCGATGCGACGAAGGATCAGTCCGCAATCGGGGGAGGCGGACTTCAGCACGATGCTCAAAGCAAGCTCTGCGCGCTGTTTTTCGGTGAGGCTTTCAACGGCCTTTTGAAGATCGGTTGAAGACATCGTTAAGCCGCCTTCCGCGAGGTTTTCGGACGTTCGATCCCTTCGGGCCACGCCAGGTCTTCGGGCCAGATTTTGGAGAACCCAATTACCGCGCGATCGATGCTCCGCACGTTGCACCCCTTTCCGGAACGTAAGTTCGCCAGAAAACGAGTGTGACAGCCGAGGTTTGTAGACAGGCCCGAATCGGAAAACTTGGACCCCTCCTTCAAGGTGTCTGCCAAACGCAGGACAGTATCGATGTTCATCGCTCCGCACCTAAACTTGTAAAAATACCAACTTCACATTTTGTATAATTCCAGAATTCCCGCTCTTCAAGTGAAAGTTGGAAAAAATACAACAAGCAAAAATTGTGGAATGTCCCAGTGGGGTGACGCGGGTATTGCGGACTGCAACTCGTGTCAGAAAAAGTGACATAGTGAGCTAGCGCGCCCGCCTGTGTTGTGATGAAGGTTATCCATGCCAGAAGTGACTTCGCTCGAACCCAAGGATCTATTTGCAGTTCTCGACGCTCGGCGTCGTGAACTCGGCCTGTCACAGGTTGAGCTTTGTACCCGGGCTTTCGGCGAGGGTGCAGCAACCGACACATGGCAAAACCTTCGGCGCGGCGCATCTATCAATCAAACGAGGTTGCTGGCGCTTTTGCACGCCCTCGGAATTCGTTTGAGTTTGGACCCGATCGAGGACTTTGATCCGGCCGAGCAAAAGTCGGACTTGCAAAGTCATCAACCTGACAGGCCCGATTTGGTCGTCACCGACAAGTACGGCAATCGCACAGAGTTTGATGTGAAAAATCATCAATTCCCAGAAGCCGAATTTCTGCAGGCGTTCGATAGATTTAGGAAAAGTAGATACACCCCAGTCAGCCTTGTGAGCTTAGACGGTTCGGACGACGCCACTGATGAGACCGGGTCGGATCCAAATGCTGCCTACAATGCTTTGAAGCCGCGGAGCGAATTTGAGAGCCAACTGGTTAAAATCTCCGCCAATCACTGGCAGGTCAAAACGACCCTGCGGAGAGCTCCGCAAAAGAGGGACCGCACGATCAAAGAGCAGTTGGCCGAGTTCGTTCCAGTTGCGTGGGTGGACAAGCAGCAGGATGCCGAGCCAATCCAGTTTCGGAGGTCTTGGTTCATGGAAGCGGGGATCGACCCCAAAAGCTGCCGCCTACTGGTAGCGCCCGACACCACTGTGATGATGCCGACGATACCACCGAATTCCTTGGTCATGATCGACGTACAAGCTCCAGTCGAAGGGGCTCGGCTAGCGGCATTTGAGACCGGCATGCTTAACGTTGGACTACTGAGTGATCGCAGAAGAAATAAGGCAGCAACGACTCGCACGTCCAACGTTACTATCGCTCGAATGTTGCCGACAGATAATCATTGGATATTGAGCTACGATGCTGTCGGCAGGATTCCTGAGCTCTACGACCTTGAGGCAGCTAGAATGGCCTATCTCGGGCAGGTCATTTGGGTGGGGAGCCGTCTTTATTGAGAGCAGCGCTCCTTTTCGCATTTACAATTTCGTGCAACAGCTCGTTCGCCTCGGCTGACGACGTGGCGAAGACTTGCGAGGGCGTCGAGAGCGTCGTCTCGCTGGGCTATGTGGAACTGGCCACGACCGGCAGCAAAGAAGCGTCCGTATACTGGCGCGGAGATGGCTGGATCGGTGATCTGATCCTGACCGCGATCGAGCGCATGACAGCCGACGACGACATGAGCGGTGCGGACGTTTTGAAGATCTTCAGCTCGGCATGCGTCGACGCCTCAGGCGACTACGCCGAGATGATGGCGCTGATAGAAGAGGGCATCGAGTAGACCGTTCCCGGTACGCTGTGTTGAGTAGATGAGTTATGAGAGTGACATTCTTCGCAGCTTTAACGGTGCGTCTCCCGCAAGTAGCGGGTGCGGCCGATCTGCCAGCAGTTTGTGGACCACTCTAAGAGATCGCTGAACAGACTTTCGAAGAGCTGATCCTTGATCCTGATCGGACCCACGGCAGCACTTGGGAAGGCAACGACTCTGTTTTCGGCAGCTTGGTCGAACTGGTTGCGTTCGGTGCTGACCGAGACAACGCCGAGGCGGCGCAAGCTAGCGCGGCGCTCATGTTCCTTTGCAGTGCAATTCGAACTAAAAACAGTTCCCAGTTCCAATCACCATATATCAACCCGAGCATTCGCCTAAGGGTTTGATGTAGTTGGGAAATAGCTCTTTCTGGGAACTCGCTTCAGAAGTTGGCCCCAGAGTTCCCAGTTCGGAGGGACCGAACTGGGTCCTGCAAGCTAGTTTATGATGCGTTCAGTCGTCGTTTAAGCCTTTTTTAAAAGGCTATAAGCGCCTGTCGTTTAATTCCTGCAGTCCGGCACTCGTGGCTTTGTATTTTCTCTGATCCGCGCGATTTCCGGCCGCACTGCAATTATTGGCGCAATGCAGGGGCCACATCGGACACGCCACGCATAGGCCTTATTTTTCAAGGCTCTGTCCGAGTTCTTCCGAGAACCTCCGGCCTCTTCCGACTACTGCAAGTATTACTGTCTCCGTACAAAGGCGGCTCTATTTGCCAGATTGACGTTGACGGAAAGCGGGTGAAAAGTGATCTCATGACATTCGACTCCCGCATCACCCGACTACCCCGTGCCTACGAACCCGACCGCGCTGCCGATACGCTCGCGGTGCTTCCAGAGGTCACAGGCGTCATGCGCGATCTTCTTTACGGCATCGCGGGGAGCAGCCCGTACCTCGCGGGTCTGATGCAAAAGGAAGCGGAGTGGTTCTTCGCCGCGCTGGATGACCCAGAAGCTTCCGTGGCGGAAATTCTCGAACTTGTGCGTACGCTTGAGGTCGATCAGCTGCAAAGCGGCCTGCGTCAAGCGAAACGGCGGATCGCGCTGATGAGTGGCGTGGCAGATGTCGGCGGGGTCTGGGGGCTGGAGGCTGTGACGGGCACGCTGTCCAATTTCGCCGATGTGGCGGTCGATACGGCGCTCAAACGGCTCGTCGGGGCAGAGATCGCACGCGGGAAGATCCCCGGCATGACCGACGAAGATGCGGCAACCGCTGGCGGGCTTTTCGCACTCGCGATGGGCAAGGGCGGGGCGGGGGAGTTGAACTATTCCTCCGACATCGACCTGATCGTGCTGTTCGACAACGACCGTCTGGACGAAGACAACTACGACGACGCCCGCGCGTCCTTCATCCGTGCGACGCGCAAGTTGACCACTTTGATGTCCGAACAAACGGCCGAAGGTTACGTGTTCCGCACCGACCTGCGCCTGCGCCCAGATGCAAGCGTGACGCCGGTATGCCTGTCGATCGCGGCGGCGGAGCACTATTACGAGAGCGTTGGCCGGACGTGGGAGCGCGCCGCTTACATCAAAGCGCGATCTGCCGCCGGTGATGTGAAGGCCGGCGAGGCGTTTCTGGAAACGCTCCGCCCGTTCGTCTGGCGCAAGCACCTCGACTTTGCCGCCATTCAGGACGCACACGACATGCGTCTGCGCATCCGTGACCACAAAGGTCTGCACGGCGCACTGAACCTCGACGGGCACAATATCAAATTGGGGCGGGGCGGCATCCGCGAGATCGAATTCTTCACCCAGACCCGCCAGTTGATCGCTGGTGGCCGTGACCCCAGCCTGCGCGTGCGCGAAACCCGCCGCGGTCTGGATCGACTTGCCGCTGCGGGCTGGGTCGAGGCTGATGACGCGGTGAAACTATACGATCATTACAGCTTCCATCGCGAGGTCGAACACCGCCTCCAAATGATAAACGACCAGCAGACGCATACGCTCCCGAACTCGGTCGAGGGCTGGGAGCGTCTGGCGGCGTTCATGGGCCGCGACGTGCCTGAACTGCGGGCAGAGCTGGAGCAGCGCAGCCACGAGGTCCACGCGCTGACCGAAGGGTTCTTTGCCCCTGACGAACCCGCGCCCGCTGCCGACACCTTCGGCAAGGATATCGAGGCGGCGTGGCTGGGCTATCCCGCCTTCAGGTCCGAACGTGCGGTCGAGCTGTTCAAACGCGTGCGGCCAGAAATCTTCGAGCGCCTGAAACAGTCGGCCAAGCCCGAAGAGGCACTTCTGCAATTCGACGGCTTTCTCAAAGGCTTACCCGCTGGAGTTCAACTGTTTTCACTGTTCGAGGCGAACCCGCAGCTCACCCGTCTGATCGTCGATATCTGCGCCACGGCGCCCGCGCTCGCACAGTATCTGTCCCGCAACGCATCCGTTTTCGACATGGTGATCGGCGGCAGTTTCTTCGACCCGTGGCCGTCCGTGGATGACCTTCGTCAGTCGCTGGCCCGGTCTATGGCCGAGGCAGAGGACTACGAATCCAAGCTGAACATGGCCCGCCGCTGGATGAAGGAATGGCACTTCCGCGTCGGCGTTCACCACCTGCAGGGCCTCGTGTCCGCGCAGGAAAGTGGGGAGCAATATAGCGATCTAGCGGAGGCTGTGATTTCGGGCCTCTGGCCCATCGTCGTCGATGAATTCAGCAGCAAGCACGGCACGCCGCCGGGACGCGGTGCGGTCGTGCTCGGCATGGGATCGCTCGGCGCGCGACGGCTCAATGCGGGCTCCGACCTCGATCTGATTATGATTTACGACGCGGATGGAGTGGAAAATTCCGATGGGCGCAGGCCGCTGGGAACGCGCCCCTATTACGCCCGCCTGACCCAAGCGCTGCTGACCGCTGTCACTGCGCCGATGGGTGAGGGCAAGCTTTACGAAGTCGACATGCGCCTGCGCCCTTCGGGCCGTCAGGGGCCGGTGGCGACCTCGCTTAATTCATTCGACATGTACCAGCGCGACGAGGCGTGGACGTGGGAGCACCTTGCGCTCACCCGTGCGCGACCCATCGCAGGGGCGGAGGATCTGGCAGAGGAAGTCGAGGCGCTCCGCCAGCAAATCCTCGCAGAGAAATCCAATGGCGAAACCGTGCTGACCGACGTGGCCGACATGCGCCGCCGGATTGCCGAAGCAAAGTCGCCGCAAGGCGCGTGGGACGCTAAAATCGGGGCAGGGCGCTTGCAGGATGTGGAGCTCTGCGCGCAGACCGCCGCGCTCCGTGCTGGGTCCGATGCCCGCAATGTGCCCGAGCAGATCGCTGCCGGTGTCGCCTCCGGATGGTTCAATGCCGCGGATGAAGCTGCCTTGTGCAACGCGGCCAATCTATTCTGGCAATTGCAGGCCGCCGCGCGGCTGCTCACTGGCGGCAAGCTGGAGCCCGATGAGTTGGGTGAGGGCGGACGTCGATTTATTTTGCGGGAGACCGGCTTTGCGGATACCGAGGCGCTACGCATCGCGATGGACGACACGGCAAATGCGGCCGACCAGGTTATCTCTCGCCTCTTGGAATAGGCGCCACATGGCTCAAGACGATATCGACCCGACGGGTCTGATCCGTGAATCCTACCGTATCGACGGGATCACTCTCGAAGAATGCCGCAGCATTTTTTTTGACTGGGCGCTGAAAACACCGCTCGGATCGGACACGAATGCCAACGTGCGTGGCCTTCTGGCCCGCTACGAGGGCGGCAATCCGCATCACCCGATGACCGGCGTGCTGAAAGAAGCGCTGGACCAGCCGACCGCACCAAAGCGTCGCGGGGGTCGTTCGGCGCGCGTGACCGACCAGCAGTAAACCGGCAGGCGCAGCGGTTATTCCGCTGCGGCCTCCAATGCGGCGATGTCGAATTTTACCATCTGCATCATCGCCGCCATCACCGCGTCCGCTTTGGGACCGGCGATCAGGTCGAAAAAGACCTTGGGCACGATTTGCCACGACACACCCCAACGGTCGGTGAGCCATCCGCATTGCATCTCTGTGCCGCCTTCGGAAAGGCCGGCCCAGACGCGGTCAATGTCGGCTTGGGTGTCGAGCTTCACTTCGATCGAGGCAGCGGGCGTCAGTTTGTAATACGGCCCGCCATTCAGCAGGCTGAACTTCTGTCCACCGATTTCGAGAGATACCACCAGCGCTTCGTCAGGATTGTCGAATTTCGGCTGGGTGTGCGTGACGCGCGCGTCGGGAAATAGGGTTTGGTAGAAAGCGGCAGCCTCAGCGGCGCCGCTTTCCAACCATAAGCACGTGCTGGTCGGAGTTGTCATGATGAATGCCCCCTTTTGGCTGCTGTCACCCTGCGCCTCCGTTAGCGTTCTGGCAAGTCAGCGCTTGAGCGCTGCCGCTTCGCGGGCGAGGGCTTCGATGCCTGCCCAGTCGCCGTCCTTGACCATCTGGGCCGGAGCGACCCACGAGCCGCCGCAGCACAGCACGTTCGACAGCGACAGGTAGTCGTTCACGTTCTTCATCGAGATGCCGCCGGTCGGGCAGAACTTTGCCTGCGGGAGCGGAGCGCCGATTGCCTTCAGCGCCGGAGCGCCGCCGTTTGCTTCGGCAGGGAAGAACTTCATCGTGGTGTAGCCGCGGTCGAGCAGCTTCATCACGTCCGACGCGGTCGAGGTGCCAGGAAGGAGCGGCAGGTCATTGGCTTCGCACGCGTCGAGCAGACGGTCGGTCACGCCCGGCGATACGCCGAAGGTCGCGCCGGCTTTCTTGGCGGCTTCGACGTCCTGCGCGGTGAGCAGGGTGCCAGCGCCGACGACGCCGCCTTCGACCTGAGCCATTTCGCGGATCGCGTCCAGCGCGGCAGCGGTGCGGAGGGTGACTTCGAGAGCCGGAAGGCCGCCAGCGACGAGCGCTTTGGCCAGATCGGCAGCGGAGCTTGCGTCGTCCACGACCAGAACCGGAACGACCGGCGCGAGTTCGCAGACTTTGCGGGATTCAATGGATGCAGCTTCGGGCGTCATATTTTGTCCTATGCAGTAAAAAAGCCCGAGGCGGAGGAGCCTCGGGCGCTAAGATCAGACCACAACGGCAGCGCCGTGCGACGACAGGCCGACGTTCTTGCGGAACACGCCGAACAGCTCGCGGCCCACGCCGTTGCCGTTGCCCGACAGATCGGCGGTGACGGCGGTGCGGGTCGACAGATCGACGCCGAGCACTTCGAGCGTGCCCTTGGTCGCGTCAAGTCGGATCACGTCACCGTCCTGAAGCATCGCGAGCGGTCCGCCATCGGCAGCCTCGGGGCTGACGTGGATCGCAGCGGGAACCTTGCCCGATGCGCCCGACATACGGCCGTCCGTGACCAGCGCGACCTTGAGGCCGCGGTCCTGAAGAACCGCCAGCGTCGGCGTCAGCGAGTGAAGTTCCGGCATCCCGTTGGCCTGCGGGCCTTGGAAGCGGACGATCACCACGGTGTCCGACGTGAATTCGCCGTTCTGGAACGCCTTCTTCACGTCTGCCTGTTCCTGAAAGATACGGCAGGGCGCTTCGATGATGTGACGCTCGGGGGCGACAGCCGAGACCTTGATCACACCACGACCGAGGTTGCCTTCGAGCAGCGACAGACCACCGGTCTGGCCGAACGGATCGGCAGCGGGGCGGAGGATTTTGTCGTTCAGCGTTTCCGCCGGACCGTCCTCGTAAGCAACGCGGCCTTCCTTGAGCTTGGGCTCTTGGGTGTAACGATCCAGACCCTTGCCGGCGACGGTAGTCACATCGTCATGAAGCAGACCTGCGTTCAGCAGTTCCGAGATCATGAACTGGAGGCCGCCAGCGGCGTGGAAGTGGTTCACGTCGGCAAGGCCGTTGGGGTAAACCTTGGCCAGCAGCGGAACGATTTCCGACAGATCGTGGAAGTCCTGAAGGTCCAGCTCGATCCCCGCAGCACGCGCCATTGCGGGCAGGTGCAGCACGAGGTTGGTAGAGCCGCCCGTTGCCATCAGACCGACGAGACCGTTCACAAACGCACGTTCGTCCAGAACATCGCAAACCGGCGTGTATTCGTTGCCGAGCGCGGTGATCTGTGCGGCACGTTCGGTGCCAGCGACCGTCAGCGCATCGCGCAGCGGAGTGTTCGGGTTGATGAACGACGCACCCGGCAGGTGCAGGCCCATGAACTCCATCAGCATCTGGTTGGTGTTCGCGGTGCCGTAGAAAGTGCAGGTACCCGGACCGTGGTAGGAGGCCATCTCGGCTTCCATCAGCTTGTCGCGGCCCACTTCGCCGGTAGCAAACTGCTGGCGAACCTTGGCCTTTTCGTCGTTCGGCAGACCCGAGACCATCGGACCGGCGGGCACGAACACAGCCGGAATATAGCCGAAGGTCGCCGCAGCCATCACCAGGCCGGGGACGATCTTGTCGCAGACGCCCAGATAGATCGACGAGTCGAACACGTTATGCGAAAGTCCGACGCCGGCGGCGAGGGCGATCACATCACGCGAAAACAGCGACAACTCCATGCCGGTCTGGCCTTGGGTCACGCCGTCACACATCGCCGGAACGCCGCCAGCGACCTGCGCGGTCGCACCGACAGCGCGGGCGGCCTCGCGGATGATCGCGGGGTAGGTTTCAAACGGCTGGTGAGCCGAAAGCATGTCGTTATAGGCAGTGATGATCCCGATATTCGGGGCCTTTTCGGCAACGAGCGCGTCTTTATCACCGCCCATTGCTGCGTAGGCGTGAGCCTGGTTTCCGCAGGTCAGATGTGCCCGCCTCGGACCTTCGGCGGCAGCGCGCCCCATCAGGTCAAGGTAGGCAGTCCGCCGCGTCTCACTCCGTGCGACAATCCTGTCGGTCACGGCCTTGAGCGTTGGATGCAAAGCCATTCAAAGATTCTCCCTCTCTTCTCGCGGCCAGCCATAACAGATTGTGTTACCGCTAACAACACGGGCTAAATTTCGTCACATTTTCACGCGCAATTTTCCTTAAATTGTCGATCGTTTGACGCTTTCTCGCCCCTATCCATCAGTAGAACCTCAATACTTCAAAAGAATAGAGCACAAAGTGCCAGTGAAATGGAGTTCGGAACATGAAGGTGTTACGTTATGCTATGTTAGCATGCGTCGGCGTGTCTGTAGCCGGCTGTATGCAGAGTGAACCTGCTTCGCGGAACATCACATTCGATGGTCCGCTTCTTACGGCTGAATCCGTAGAGATGAGGCCACAGTCTTATCGTCTGACCGACGTGCGTGTGAATGTACCTCAGAATCTAGTCGTGTCTGAGGCAAATTCAATCAAACCGCGCGCGGATATCGTCTGGCGCGGGGACATCGGTCTCGACCGTCACGCACAGATCAAGCAGTTGGTCGAAGAGGCAGCCGCACGAGGAGTAGAGACCTCGGAAGGCGAATTGCCTGTCATCGCCGAAATCGAACTGCAAAAGTTCCACGGTCTGACCCAATACACGCGTTATCGCTTCAACGGTGACTACGACATCCACTTTTCGCTGACGCTGCGCGACGCGCTGAGCGGCGAGGTGCTGGAAGGTCCGCGTCAAGTCGAATTCAGCATCGATAGCCCCGGTCCGCGGGCTGTGACCGCTGCCGAGGCGCGCGGCTACACCGAACGCATGTTCGTGCTGGATAACCTCGGCCCGCTGATCGCTGCGGAACTCAACTAACGCTCTTCCCGAGTGCTTTGAAAACGGGTAGGAGGGCGATATGAACGCGCCCTTACTCCCCGTTGTCCGCCTGATGCCCAAAGCCGATGCCCGTGCCATTCGTCACGGCTTTCCTTGGGTGTATTTAAACGATCTGGTTACCGACCGCCGCACTAAGGCGATCGAACCCGGAGCTGTTGCGATCCTTGAGGATGCCGAACGCACGCCGATGGCGCTCGTCGCGGTCAACCCTGACTCGCGCATCATCGTGCGCGTGCTGGATCGCAATATCAACGCGGTCATCGACGAGGCGTGGTTTGCCGCCCGTCTGTCCAAGGCGCTGGCGCACCGTGAGCGTATCTTTGCGGAGCCGTTCTATCGTCTCATCCACGCGGAGGCCGACGGCCTACCGGGTGTTGTGATCGACCGTTTCGGCGATACCGCTGTCGTCCAGCCTAATGCGGCGTGGGCCGATGTGCGTATCGACATGCTGGTGGCCGCCTTGCAAAAGGTGACCGGCGTTTCGACGGTCATCATGAACGGCTCCGGCCGTGCGCGCGGGCTCGAAGGCCTGAGCGAAGAAATCAAAGTCGCGGCTGGCGAAGCGCCGACCGCGCCGATCCCCGTTCCGATGAATGGCGCGATCTACATGGCCGACGTCATGGGCGGCCAGAAAACCGGTCTGTTCTACGACCAGCGCCCGAACCACGCGTTCGGTCAGATGCTGTCCAAAGATGCGACCGTCCTCGACGTCTTCAGCCACGTTGGTGGCTTCTCGCTGGCCGCACTGGCTGGCGGCGCTGCGTCGGCGCTTGCCGTTGACGGCTCCGCGCCTGCACTGGCGCTTGCGACCAAGGGGGCCGAGGCCATGGGCGTGGCCGACCGTTTCGCGACCCGTCAGGGCGATGCGTTCGATACGCTGGCCAAACTGAACGAAGAGGGCGTGCAATTCGACGTCGTCGTCTGTGACCCGCCCGCGTTCGCGCCGTCCCGCAAGGTGCTCGAAACCGGTCTGCGTGCCTACGAGCGCGTGGCAAAGATGGCCGCTCCGCTGGTGAAAGAGGGCGGCTATCTGGTGCTGTGCTCGTGCTCGCACGCGGCCGAACTGTCCAAGTTCCGCAATGCATCGGCTCGCGGTATTGGCCGCGCTGGGCGTTCGGCGCAGATTATCCACACCGGATATGCTGGCCCCGATCACCCGCTCATGCCGCAACTGGCAGAAAGCGGTTACCTCAAGTCGGTCTTCTTCCGTCTGTGAGGCTGCTGCTCGACGCCTGCGTCCTGTTTCCGACGGTGATGCGCGAGGTGCTGCTCGCCACCGCAGAGCGCGGCCTGTTCGAGCCGCGCTGGTCCGCGCGTATCCTCGAAGAATGGGCGCGCGCGACGAATAAACTCGGACCTGGGGCGGAGACGATCGCGCGCGGCGAGATCGCGACGATGAAGGTCCGCTTTCCCCGCGCCGAGGTCGAAATCCCGCAAGGGTTGGAGGCTCGCCTGTGGCTGCCTGATCCCAACGACGTTCATGTGCTGGCAGCGGCCATCGGCGCCCACTGCGATACGATCATCACGATCAACGCATCCGATTTTCCGAAGAACATCCTGGCGGAAGAGGGGCTGACCCGCCTCGATCCCGACCAGTTGCTGATCCAGCTTTACGCGGATCATCCCGCCGCCGTCACCGATGCCGCCGAGGCCGTTCTCGCCGAAGCGCGCCGCCTGTCGGCGGAGCCGTGGGAAATGCGGTCGCTGCTGAAAAAGGCACGCCTGCCGCGTCTGGCAAAGGCGCTGACACGTTAAGCCCAGTTGCGGGCGTTTTTCTCGATCGCCGCGATGCGGTCGGGCGTTGCCGGATGGCTGAGAAGCCACGACGGTCCCGCGCCGCTCTTGCCTGACAGTTTGTCGAGTTTCTGGAACATGCTCAGCTGCGGCCCTGCGCCGATCCCCGATTTGATGAGCAGGGCAGTCGCGTAGGCGTCCGCTTCGTATTCGTCGGAGCGGGACAGTTTCGCCGAAAGCAGCGACATCAGGCCCGACACAAGGTAGCGCCCTATACCCGGCAGGAACCGCCCGATGATGCCGGACAGCAACGAGGCCAGCAGGCTCTGCCCGCCGAAGTCCACCATCCGGCGGCGCGAATGACCCAGTGCAACGTGACCCAGTTCGTGCGCAATGACCGAGGTCAACTCGTCCGCCGTCACTACGCCGCTGCGCAGTTTCTCCAGAAATCCGCGCGTAATGAAGATCCGCCCGTCGGGCGCGGCAAGGCCGTTGATCGTCGGATCGTCCAGCATGAACACTTTCACGCGTTTCACATCCAGCGCCGACGCGAGCTTGCGCAACGCAGGCTCCAGTCGCGGCTCGACCAACTCGACCGAGTTCGCGTCGAGGTGTTTCCGCGTCCGGATGGCAGAGAACTGCCACATGACGAGGGCGTAGATGATTGGCAGGATGAAAGGCAAAAAGCGCAGCATAGGTGTTATATTGGCAGCCTTGCCGCGCGATGCAATCAGGTCTCGATGTCGCGGATCAGATGCAGGAGCAATCCACCCGCCAACAGCGCGAGCAAGCTTGCCGCAAGAAGGCCGCTGATGTTGCTCGCGACCTCGGCGATCGTAGTGATCTGGTCTCCGAACATGTAGCCGAGCGAGGTGTAGAGCGACACCCACACAACCTCGCCCATCGCGGACCAGATGGTGAAACGGCGGCGGTTCATGTCCATCGCGCCCGCGGCGAAGTTCGCATAGGGGCCGAGCGGGCTGAATAGCCAGCGCGTTAGGAAGATGCCGACAGCGCCGCGACGGGCCGTGAACTCGGCAGCGCGAGCGTAAAGCTTGCGGCGGTTTTCTTTCTTCGCGACGAAACGCTGAAGGTGCGTATCGCCGTGACGCCCGATCATGTACCCCGCTTGGTCGCCAAGGATTGCGCCGGTCAGGCACGCGGCAAAGGAGACCGAGAACTGGATATCGCCTGATGCCGCGAAAGCTCCGCATGCCAGCATCAGAAGCGAGGCGGGGATGGGGAAGGCGATGCAGGAGAGAAAATTGGTGATGAAGAAAAGCGGAGTGCCCCAAGTGGCGATCTGCGTCAGAAGCCATTCAGTCATCGATGACCCTCGCGCCTGACGAAGTCTTCGATGTTCTTGATGATGTCTTCGACAGGCACACCGCGCTCTTGGGCGATTTCCTCGATGCTGGCGCGGTCGGGAATGGACAGGTCGCTGGCGCCCGCGATGAAAATGACATCGCCGCGGTCAAGGTGCCAGACGTGGGCAATCATCCCCGGCGTCATCCAAGGCTCGATCCGGCCGCGTTTGCCGCGGTAGTCTTCCCAATGGCGCGTCTGGTCGAGGGTCCGCACGGCAAACATCACAGAGAACGTCACAGCTGCCACGAACAGCAGACTGATCACCGGATGTCTCACGATCAGTTTCGGAATCCGCCTCATCGGCCGAGCACCTTCATTCCCCGTTCAAGTCCTTCGAGCGTCATCGGTACCATGCGGTCGGTGCCGAAGATCTGTTGGATCATGCCAATAGATTGGGTGTACTGCCAATAGTGTTCGGGCACCGGGTTGATCCAGAGCGTATTGGGCCATTGCTCTAGCGCACGTTCAAGCCAGACGTGACCGGCTTCCTCGTTCCAATGCTCGTTGGCGCCGCCACGCGCCGCGATCTCGTAGGGGGACATCGAGGCATCCCCGACGAAGATGCATTTGTAGTCCGGCCCGTAGGTGCGCAGCACCTCCCACGTCGGTGTCTGTGCATTCCAGCGGCGTTTGTTGTCGCGCCACACACCTTCGTAGAGGCAGTTGTGGAAGTAGAAATGTTCGAGGTGCTTGAACTCCGCCCGCGCGGCGCTGAACAGTTCTTCGAGCACCTGAATGTGCGGGTCCATTGAGCCGCCGACGTCGAAGAACAGCAGCACCTTGACCGCATTCCTCCGCTCTGGACGGGTCTGCACGTCTAGGTACCCATGCTCTGCCGTCGAGCGGATCGTGCCGTCGAGGTCCAGTTCCTCGGTCGCGCCGTCACGCACCCATTTGCGGAGGCGCTTCAGAGCAACCTTGATGTTGCGGGTGCCAAGTTCGACGCTGTCATCGAGGTTCTTGAACTCACGCTTGTCCCAAACCTTTACCGCGCGCTGGTGGCGGGATTTGTCCTGACCGATCCGCACGCCTTCGGGATTGTAGCCGTAGGCACCAAAGGGCGAGGTGCCCGCCGTGCCGACCCATTTGTTGCCGCCCTGATGTCGACCCTTCTGTTCGGCCAGACGCTCGCGGAGCGTATCCATCAGCTTGTCGAAACCACCGAGCGCTTCGATCTCGCGCTTTTCTTCTTCGGTGAGGTACTTCTCGGCCATTTTGGCCAGCCAGTCGGCGGGCAGGTCGACGGCTTCCAGCACTTGTTCGGTGCTGATCTGTTCGATGCCAGAGAAAGCCGCCGAAAACGCACGATCGAAGCGGTCGAGGTGCCGTTCGTCTTTCACCATGGCGGTGCGGGCGAGGTAATAGAATTCCTCGGTGTCGTAGAGGGCCAGACCGGCCTTCAGCGCTTCGAGGAACGTCAGGTATTCGCGCAGCGTGACGGGAACGCCGCCCTTCCTCAACTCTTCGAAGAAGGGGAGGAACATCGTCAGCCCTGATAGCTGCGGTCGATACCGATCACGATGAACAGGCCGATGATGCCGAAGATCATGGCATAGACGGCGGCCCACTGGATCATGTCCAGAACTTTGCCGCCGCGCATTTTCGCACGAACTGCCCCTACGATGATGCCAAGAACGATGCCGGCAAGGGGGTAGATCATGGTGAAGCTCCTGTTAGCTCGGGTCCAGTCGCTCCACTTCTTGCAGACGCGTCCGGATGTTCTGTTCCGAGCCAAAGCCGTACCGTGCCCAGCCCAGACTGTCCAGACGGACCTGCTGTGCCTCGTTCCGGTAGCCGAGGTTCTCCAGCGCCTCTGCCTTGAACATCATGAGCGTCGCGAGCAGGGACGCGTTTTCATAGGCGGTGGCGATGGGAATGGCTTCGTTGGCGATGGCAAGCGTCTCTTGATCGCGGCCATGGGACAGGGTGTAGGCGGCGAGTTGGACAGCAACGTGGGCACGCTGCACACGGGCACCCGGATCGGCGCGATATGCCTGATCTGCTGCCAAAAACGCTGCATAGGCAGCCTGCGGATTGTTGGTCACGTTGAGGCGGCCATAGACGAAATTGGCAAAGCCTTCGCGGATATCGTTCCAGCCGAATGCGCGGGTCAGATTGATCGCGCGCTCGGACACCTGCTGGCGCTGGGCGAGGCCGTTAGAAGACGACAGGGCGTACTCCATCAGGTCGATCCAGTCGCGCGAGGTGCTGCTGGTCCGCGACGCCGTGCCGCGCTCTCCGGCGGGGTTCAGACGGGCGAGCAGACCCGGTAGAACCTCGGCGACCTGCTGGCGGCTCATGCCGCTGCGCAGTTCGGGCGAATAGAAGGCGCGGAGGACCAGCATGTCGAACGAGGTCAGGACCGCGTGCATGTTGTCGTCGTTGAAGATCGAGTCTGACAGACGATAGAGGTCGTTGAGCGGCCCGATGGCCTGCGCGAGCTCTTCATGCAGGCAGTCGCGGGTTTCCTGCGGTGAGACATCGGATGGCACGAACACGGTCGCCTTTTCGCGGGTCGTCACGGTCGCCCAGTCGACGGCGGGCGTACGGCGCATAGCGAGGAATTCTTGCCAGCCGCTGACGCGCGGGACCACGAAGCAGGCGGCTCCCGGAACGACGCGGTTCAGTTCACTGCGCGGGACGGCCTCGACCGTGATGGCGGCATTGGGCGCATTGTTGACGAAAATATTCACGCCGGCTTCGGTCTGCATCCTGCGGGTCAGCTTCAGAAGGTCGGTGACAAGCTGGTCGTTGTACTGTCCGGCGACCCTGACCGTGATCGGGCCTTCGAAGCGGGTGAAGACGGGCAGGGAGCGTCCGCTTTCCATCTTGAACGCGAGGTCGAGGAAATCCTGCGCAATAGACATGTTGGAACGGGTGAGCGGCATCCTGACAGGCGCACCAAAGGTCCGCATCGCAGGAAGCGAGCTGTCCATGGGCGCGGCGCGCGTTGGCTGGGACACTGGCGGTGTGGGCGTACATGCGGCGAGAACGCCCATGCTAACGGCGATCAAGGGGGCGACGAAGCGGTTCATGCTGCCTCCCCGACGCTATTGAAGTGTGCGTGAGTGGCGGCGGAAATTGCCGTCGCGAAGGGCAGGCCTTCGAAGTCGCGGTTTTGAAAATCGGCGCTTTGATAAACAAAAAACTCGGTCATTGGTTTGCGCTCTCCAGAAGAAAAGTCATTCCACTTTTCTGGAGGGCGAACCTGACTGCCTTGGGATGCGAGAGGGGCAATCTGACGACCAAACGGGGCATTCCCGTGTCATCACAGACGTGAGAGCAGCTGGTATTTCTTATTTAACAGGGGAAATTTCGGCGGAAATGGGGCTTCTCCACCGGATTGACGTATTTTGTTTTCGGTATTCGTCGCGGATGAGGCGTCAATGGCGCCGCATCAAGGGAATCGTTTACCCCTTGCGCCGCGCCATGAACGCGAGGCGTTCGAACAGGTGCACGTCCTGCTCGTTCTTCAGAAGCGCGCCATGCAGTTTCGGCAGCGCGTTCGACGCGTCTTTTTGCAGATCCTCGGGCGATAGGTCTTCAGCCAGCAGCAGGCGCAACCAGTCGAGCACTTCCGAGGTCGACGGCTTTTTCTTCAGTCCAGGCGTTTCGCGGATTTCGAAAAAGCGGGTGAGGGCGACAGTCAGCAGCTCTTGCTTGAGGTCAGGATAGTGGACCTGAACGATCTGGCGCAGCGTGTCGGCGTCAGGGAAGCGGATGTAGTGAAAGAAGCAGCGGCGCAGGAACGCGTCGGGCAATTCCTTTTCATTGTTCGACGTGATGATGACGATCGGGCGGTTCACCGCGCTGATCGTCTCGCCGGTCTCATAGACGTGGAACTCCATCCGGTCGAGTTCCTGCAACAAGTCGTTCGGAAACTCGATGTCGGCTTTGTCGATCTCGTCGATCAGCAACACGACCTTTTCGCCCGCCTCGAACGCCTGCCAGAGCTTGCCCTTGCGGATGTAGTTCTTCACGTCATTCACCCGCTCGTCGCCAAGCTGGCTGTCCCGCAGGCGGCTGACGGCGTCGTATTCATAAAGACCCTGCTGCGCTTTCGTCGTGGATTTGATGTTCCACTCGATCATCGGCAGCCCGAGCGAGGCCGCGACCTGACGCGCCAGCTCCGTTTTGCCCGTGCCTGGCTCGCCTTTGACCAACAGCGGCCTTTCGAGCGTGATTGCGGCGTTCACCGCAACGCGCAGATCGTCAGAGGCCACATAGCTGTCGGTTCCTTGGAAACGGGCTTGCACTACGGTATCCTTCCTACAGGGACTCGGGCAGGGGCAATGACGGCGAGTTTACCAGAACGTCATGTCGGCGAAAGCGTTTCGGCCAGTGGCCGCAGCGAAAACTTCGCAATGTTTGCCCGCACTTAACGCAAGGTGAAGCAACATGCCACACTATACCGTTTCGTTAGGCAATGGTGCCAATTGTGACGTGACATTTGTGACCCCAAGGGTTAAGTCAGCGTCACATTTCAAGGCTATGACTGGAATAGTCAATTGAGCGGCCAAGGCCCAAACAAGGAAGATAAGATGAAGGCGGAAACTTTCCTCCCCGACGACTATCGTCCGGCGGAAGACGAACCGTTTATGAACGATCGTCAGCTCGAATACTTCCGTCGCAAACTCCTCGCATGGAAGGCTGATATCCTCGAAGAAAGTCGTGACACGATTGAGGGTATGAAGGAATCGACCCGCAATATCCCCGATATTGCTGACCGCGCTTCCGAAGAAACCGACCGTGCGCTGGAATTGCGCACCCGTGACCGCGAGCGCAAGCTCGTCTCCAAGATCGACGCTGCCCTGCGCCGCATCGAAAACGGTGAATACGGTTATTGCGAAATGACTGGCGAACCGATCAGCCTGCGTCGCCTTGATGCACGTCCGATCGCGACCCTGACGCTCGAAGCGCAGGAACGCCACGAACGCCGCGAGCGGGTCCACCGCGACGACTGATCGGTAACATCATGACGACAGGGGCTAACAAAGGCCGCTCTGTCGTGATCGTGGGGGGCGGTATTGCGGGACTCGCAGCCGCCCTTTGTTTTGCGCGGACAGGCGCAAAAGTTCGCGTTTACGAACAGGCGAAAGAACTCAAAGAGGTCGGTGCAGGGTTGCAGATCACGCCGAATGGCGCGGCTGTTCTCAAGGCGCTTGGCCTCTCGGAAATCGCCGACAAGCGCGCCATTCGCGGCGCTGCCGTCAGGCCGATGGATGCGATCAGTGGCAAACAGGTCGCGTCATTCGATCTCACGCAGCTCGACGGTGAGCCCTACAGGTTTTTTCACCGCGCGGACCTCCTCGACATTCTGGCGACCGGCGCCATTCAGGCAGGGGTAGAGATCACCACCGATGCCCGCGCGGAAGAGCTTGGCCCTGACTATGTGCGCTTCTCGAATGACGAAACGGTCCAAGGCGACCTGATTATCGGCGCGGACGGCCTGCATTCCGTCGTTCGGCAGGACCTCAATGGCCGCGATACGCCGTTCTTTACGGGGCAGGTGGCTTGGCGATCGGTTGTGCAGGTTCGTGATGCAGAGCCCGTTGCCCGCATCTGGATGGGCCCGAAAAAACACGTCGTGACCTATCCGCTGATCGGCGGGCGCATGAATATCGTGGCTGTGCAGGAGCGCGACGACTGGGTGGCCGAGGGCTGGCACTACTTCGACGAGCCGTCGCATGTTCGCGAAGCCTTTGCCGACTGCGCGCCCGAGTTGAAGAATATCCTCGACCAGATGCAGACGACACGCCTGTGGGGCCTGTTTCGCCATCCGGTCGCGAAGGTCTGGCATGACGATACCCGCGTGATCCTTGGTGATGCGGCCCATCCGACGCTGCCGTTCCTTGCGCAGGGCGCGAACCTCGCGCTGGAAGACGCCTATGTGCTGGCGGACGAGTGTGATCGCTGCGAGGACCAGAGTACCGCACTCGCACTCTATCAGTCCGCCCGCCGCGACCGCGTATCACGCGCCATCGAGGCTGCGAACGCCAACGCAGTGAACTACCATCTGCAAGGCATGAAACGCACCGCGGCCCATGCTGCGCTGGGTTTGCTCAGCGCCACCGCGCCGCAGTTATTCCTCAAGCGGATGGACTGGCTCTACGGTCACGACGTGACTGCAGAAAAAAGTTGAAAAACTTCGGAACCGGAAGCGGGTCGGTTGCATTTACTCTGTGAAGGCGGTCCCAAAACGCCTGATTTGAGTGATGTGCAGTCTGTTCCCCTGTACGAAAAGAGTTTGCAGTTCTTAGTTTTGTTCCCAGTACCCCCGAAGGCGTCCCTCCTTCGGGGGTAATTTTATTTGGGCCTTAGGCGTCGAGTTCGACCCAGACCGGCACGTGGTCCGACGGCTTTTCCTTCGCCCGCTCGTCCTTTTCGATCCAGCAATCTTGCATCAGATCAGCGCATTGCGCCGACATCAGGAAGTGGTCGATGCGAATGCCGTCGTTCTTGTTCCAAGCGCCCGCCTGATAATCCCAGAACGAATAGTGGCCGCCGCCCCGCACTCGCGAGCGGAACGCTTCGGTAAA
This sequence comes from Marivivens aquimaris, assembly GCF_015220045.1. NCBI lineage: Bacteria > Pseudomonadati > Pseudomonadota > Alphaproteobacteria > Rhodobacterales > Paracoccaceae > Marivivens > Marivivens aquimaris. The sequence goes on from NZ_JADBGB010000001.1 coordinate 785,321, forward strand.
GCCGAGGTTCAGGATTTTGCGGAACGCGGCGCGGCTTTCGGGGCGGAACAGCGCATCTTCGCGCCACGCGTCGGGCCGTGCGGCGTCTTCGGCCTGCGGAATGATGTTGTAGTCGCCGGCCATCAGCATCGGCATTTCGTCCTGCAAAAGCTCCTGCGCACGTAGGCGCATCCGCTCCATCCAAGCGAGTTTGTACTCGTACTTCGGACCGGGAACGGGGTTGCCATTGGGCAGGTAGAGGCCGCAGATCTTCACTGCTTCCTTGTCGCCGATCACCGTCGCCTCGATCCAGCGGGCCTGTTCATCCTCGTCATCGCCTGGCAGGCCGCGGGTGACGTCCTCAAGCGGCAGGCGGGACAGGATCGCAACCCCGTTAAAGCTCTTCTGACCGTGGGTTTCGACGCGGTAGCCCATGTCCTCGAAATGCTCGCGAGGGAAGTTCTCGTCGACCGATTTGATCTCTTGCAGGATGGCCACGTCGGGCTTGCTGTTCTCAAGCCAGTCCGTCAGGCGCTCGAAACGCGCTTTGATACCATTGATGTTGAAGGTTGCGATCTTCATGCCCGTCTCCTGCTGCTTGGCCCTTTGTCCAGTGGTTGGCCGCAGGGTGCAAGGCAGAATTCAGAGGTTCATCCGCTTGACCACCGCGCGGCGGATCGCTTCGAGCAGTCTTTCGCCACCGTCGGGATGGCCGAGGTCTACGCAATCATTGGCCATATCCATCGCATCGCGGCGGGTGCTGAGGAAAATGATCGGCACTTTGGCCATCTTCGCCTTTCGGACAAGGCTGCTGACAGTGTCTTCGGCTTCGAAGTTGGGGTCGAGGATGACAAAGTCGATGTCGTTGCTATCGAGGACCTGCTCGGTCTCAATGGCGCTACGGGTTTCAATCACATTCGCACCTGCGCGGCGCATACCATCGACAAGCACGTGATGGCGGATGCGGTTCGGATCGCAGATCACGATGGAACGCGTAACAAGCAGCGGGCCGAAGCCGCCGGTCATTTCCTGATCGTAGCGGCCGTCGCGCGTTGGAACCGTCAGGCTGACACGCAGGCCGCGTGTGCCGTTGCGGGCGATCTGCATCTCGCCGCCCGACTGGGCTGCTACAGCGCGGAGGTTCAATAGGCCGAAGCCCATCGAGTCGGCTTTGTTGCCTGCATGGGGGCGGGGGGACAGCACAGCGGCGATCTGTTTGTCTGTCATGCCCGGACCATCGTCCGCCACGATGAAGGTGACAGCGGGTGATCCCAAAAGTCCATGCGATTGTTCGACCGAAACGGTGACGTTGCCGTCCAGTTTGCCTTCGTGCTCCATCGCTTCGAGCGCATTCATCACAAGGTTCACCAGCACGTCCAGCAGTTCGGATTGCGGCACGAGCGTCGTGCGGTCGAAATTCGGCTGGATGATTTGCAGCTTTGCGGCGGTGCCGATCATCGGAACCGTCAGAATGCGCAGGTCTTCGAGCACTTCTCCGACATCCGCAGGGTCGTCTTCCAGCGTATCGCCGGCCGCCATTTTAACGAGGCGTTTCAGGATTTGCTCGCCGCCTACTAGCGATTTCGTCGCGCTTTGCAGCAACGGATCGTCGGACTTAGACTTCACGCCGAACGTTTCCAAGGCCAGCAGCGAGGTAACCAGCATTTTGCGGAAGTCGTGCAGCAGGCCGCCGGTCATCCGACCGAGAGTCTCAAAGCGGTGCGCGTTGCCGATACGCGTGCGGGCGATAACGGTCGAGGTTTCGTCCCGCAGGCTAATCATGTAGCCGCGTGCCTTGCCGTCTTCGCGAATGACCTGCGCTCCAATGATCACGTAGCGGATGGTGCCGTCGTCCGATTTGAAGCGCACGGTTTCCTGAGGGATCGAACGCATTTCGCGCAGGCGGTTGAGGACCTGAACGGAGCTTTCGTCAGCGGCGCGGTCAGCCAGATCTGCCAGCAGCGCATCGCCGGTGCGGGCAGGGGCGCTGATGAACGAGCGTGCCGTTCCGTTCGTGTGGAGGACGTTGCGATCCTTGTCCAGCACCACGATCCCCATGTCGGAAAGCTCGATCAGGCTCCGCAAATCGCCGTCGCGTTCCGCACTGGCCGCAAGTTCGAGGTTCAGGCGGAGGTGCGACCGCTCCGTCAGCGCGAGGGCTGCAAGAGCTGCGATCAGCAGAACGGTTTCGATGAAGAGGCGGGTCAGATAGGACTGAAAGTTGTCGAAAACCTGCTCTTCACGGTCCCGCAGACTGTAGACGGCCTGATCGGCAAAGACGCGGAGTGCGGCCACTGCTTCATCGTCGCGGACGCGGATCAGATCGTCGAGTTCGTCGGGCGTCAGAGAGTCGCCATTCGCCACAATCGGCAGCTTGGCGAAGTATTGGTCAAACGTCCTGCGGACATCATTGAGCAAGGTCTGATCAACGCTCGAGATCTCGGCTAGCTTCGTCAGCGCGGCTTTGACGCTGACAGCGTTCGAGCGAGTTGCGGCGATATATTCTGTTCTACTTTCAGGACGTAAGGCGGCGTTCTTGAAGTTGTGGATAAAGCCGCCGTAGCCGATTTCCTGCTCCAGAATGAGCATGGTTTCTACAAGCGTCTGGTGCGCAGTCGCAATTTCGCGGGTTTCGCGCACACGTCCAGGAAGCTGGACAAAACCGTCGAGCAAAAGGACGAGCAGCAGTGTACCGGAAAGACCAATCCAGACGCGACGCCAAGCGGTGTTCCTGATCCTGCGCGGGTCGGTCGCCAGTGCTGCCATGTTTAGTTCGCTGAAATCGATGCCGCGGTTTCGGACGAACTGGCGTATTTGGTAATCAACTCGTCTAGCTCAGCGAGCCGATACGTTTTCTCGATCTTGGCGGCGGCATTATGCAGGCCGACCTGCATGACCGGCGAACTGCGCACGGTCCACATACCGGTCATCGCGATGATCGGCAGATCCTGATCTTTTTCTTTTAGCAGATTGACGGCCGTGATCGCACCACCGCCCGGCATGATGACATCCACAAAGGCGAGGTTGAAGACGCCGGGTTCCACCATCTCGACCGCGTCGAACTGGTTCGTAGCGCAAGACGTCGTATGGCCGAGCGCCTGAATGGCTTCGGAAGCGGTATCAAGAAATGTTTGATCGTCGTCGACTAAGAGGATATGTGCCATAGTCGAACGGTACGTCAAAAAAATACCTTTGGCTAGCGCCACTAGGGTAAAATTTACACGTTAATTTTCTTCTAGGTTTAGATCGAGAATGAGGTGCCACAACCGCACGACGAAGAGGCGTTCGGGTTGTCGATCGCAAAGCGCGCGCCGATCAGTTCGTCGGTGAAATCGATGGTCGCTCCTGCGAGGAACGGCAGGGAGGTCGCGTCGACCACGACTTTCTCTCCGTCTTTTTCAAGGACGAGGTCATCGTCAACCGGCGCGTCGAGGGTGATCTCGTACTGGAAGCCGGAGCAGCCGCCGCCCGAGACGGCAACGCGCAATGCCTTGCCCTGAGAGGCGGCACCGATCTCTGCAAGCCTGTCGAAGGCGCGCGGCGTGACGGTCGGGGGAACATTCAGCATTTTCAGGCCTATTAGTAGAGCTACATTGCCAATATAGAAACCAAAGGCAGACACAACAAGGCAGGGCAATTCACATGGTCGCGCCCTATGCAACCGATCCCACGAAAACGCGGGGACGTCTTTATCCCGAAGAAGAGAGCCATTTCCGCTCGCCATTCCAGCGTGACAGGGACCGCATCATTCATGCCAGCTCTTTCCGCAGGCTCAAGCACAAGACGCAAGTTTTCATCGAACACGAGGGCGATTATTTCCGCACACGTCTCACACACTCGATCGAAGTTGGGCAGGTCGGGCGTACGATCGCGGGCACGCTCGGCCTTAATCAGGAACTGACCGAAGCGGTCGCTCTTGCGCACGACCTTGGCCACCCGCCGTTCGGTCACACAGGTGAAGATGCGCTTCATGAATTAATGGCGCCCTATGGCGGCTTCGATCACAACGCTCAGGCGATCCGGATCGTGACCAGCCTCGAACGGCACTATGCCGATTTCGACGGGCTCAACCTGACGTGGGAAACGCTCGAAGGCATCGCAAAGCACAACGGACCCGTCACGGGCGACATTCCGTGGGCGCTGGAAGCCTACAACAAAAAGCAGGATCTGGAGCTTCACACCCACGCCAGCGCCGAGGCGCAGGTCGCCGCGCTGTCCGATGACATCGCATACAATAACCACGATCTGCACGACGGTCTGCGGGCCGAGCTGTTCAGCACGGACGAGCTGGCGGATTTGCCGATCCTCCATGAATGCTGGGCGGAAGTGGATCGCAAGTACCCCGGTCTCAACTACTACCGCCGCCGCCACGAGGCGCTGCGCCGCTTCTTCGGCATCCTCGTCGAGGACGTGATTGCGGTCAGCTCGAAGAACCTCAAGGAGCTCGACGCAGCTTCGGTCGAGGAGGTCCGTCACGCGGGCCGGATGATGGTCCAGTTCAGCCCGGCACTGTGGGAAGACCTCAAAGTCATCCGCAAATTCCTGTTCCACCGCATGTATCGCCACCCCGCTGTGGTTGAAATGCGCAAGCACGTCACGGCGGCTGTCAAAGACCTGTTTCCGCTGTTCATGGCCGATCCGACGCATCTGCCAAAGCAGTGGCGCAAGGACGTGGCCGAAGTTCAGAGCGAAACGGAACTTGCCCGCATCGTCTGCGACTATATCTCCGGCATGACGGACCGCTTTGCGATCCAGGAACATGCGCGCCTTACGGGCTCGGATATTATCGAAAGGACTCGGGTCACGAATGTCGGTTGAGAACGCTGCTGCGGAGGCGATGACGCCTATCATGGCCTTTGCACTGGTTGGTGCGCTTGGCGTCGGCTCGCAATGGCTGGCTTGGAGACTGAGGCTGCCCGCCATCGTACTGATGCTGGCCGCCGGTCTGATCGTCGGACCCGCCACGGGCATTTTCGACCCCTCAAGGGACATCGGGCCGCTCATGAGCCCGATGATCTCTGTCGCGGTGGCCATCATTCTGTTCGAAGGCGGGATGACCCTGAACAAGCGGTCGTTGTCGGATGCGGCGACGGGTGTAAGGCGGCTGGTGTTCATCGGCGCGCCGCTCGGCTGGCTGACGTCCGCTATCGCGCTGCACTACGCGGCAGGGCTTGATTGGGAAACGTCGGCGGTGTTCGGCGGCATCATGATCGTGACAGGGCCAACTGTTATCGCGCCTCTGCTGCGCACGGCTCGTCTGCAAAAACGCCCCGCGAACCTTCTGCAATGGGAAGCGATCCTGAACGATCCCATCGGCGCTTTGGCTGCCGTTCTCGCGTTTGAATTTGTCGTTGTCCGTCACTCCGCTGCCGAAGCGGACGGTGCGACGATGGGCTTCATCATGGGCCTCGGCTTTGCGATCGTTTTCGGGCTCGCCTGCGGCTTTGGTATCGCACTGGCCTTCCGCCGCGCCTATGTGCCCGAATACATGAAGGTGCCGGTGCTGTTCACCGTGCTGCTGGGCTGCTTCGCTGTCTCCGAGACGCTGCTGCACGAAAGCGGTCTGCTCGCTGTGACCCTGATGGGTGTTGTCGTCGCCAACGCCAAGCTGCAATCCTACGAAGAGCTGCGCCGCTTCAAGGAACACGCGACCATCCTCCTGGTCTCGGGCGTGTTTATCCTGCTGGCGGCAAACCTCGACTTCGACACGCTCGCGCGTCTCGATTGGACGGCGCTGCTGTTCATTCTCTCGGTGATCCTGATAGCGCGTCCTCTGACGGTCATGACTTCGCTGGCGTTTTCGGGCGTGCCGATGAAAGAGCGTGTTCTCGTTGCCCTGACCGGTCCGCGCGGCGTTGTTCTTGTGGCTGTTGCCGGCCTCTTTGGCGAGCGCCTTCAGTCGATGGGCCTCGAAGACGGCGCGCTTGTCGGACCGCTGGCCTTTGCGCTGGTGGCCGCGACCGTTGTCCTCCACGGCTTCACGCTTGGCCCGCTTGCACGTGCGCTCGGTCTGTCGGGGTCGGGGGCTGCTGGCGTCATCGTCGTTGGCGGTTCGCGCTGGACGACCGCACTGGGCGAGGCCATCGACCGCGCTGGCGTTCCGGTGCTTGTTGCCGATCCGAACCACGTGAACCTGCGGCTCGCACGTACCGCGGGTCTGCCGACGTTCATGGGCGATATTCTGTCCGAAGCGGCGGAAGACCGTCTTGAATGGGTGGGCTACCAGACTGTTGTCGCCGCAACTGACAACGATGCCTACAACACGCTGGTCGCCACTGACCTTGGCCCTGAATTTGGCCGCAACCAGACCTATCAAGTGCAGCGAGAAAAGAGCGAGATTGCAAACTACACGCTGCCGACCACGCTGGGCGGTATGCAGTTCGGTCCGGAGAAGACCCGCCGTGCGCTCGACGATATGATCGAAGAGGGCTGGACCTTCCGCGTGACCAAACTGAGCGAGGAGTTCACATTCGAAGACTGGCGCGGTCGCCGTCCCGATGCCCATGTGATCGGTTTTGTCCCTGCGGGAGAGGGGCCGATCTTTGTCCGCAAGGACGAACAGGTCAAAGCGTCGGCCGGTGTCCAGCTCATCTCCATGCTGCCGCCGGGGACGTTGGAAGGCGAGGCAAGCAAGAAGCGTCCTCACTTGCCTGAGGACCTACCTGACCGCGCGGGAGCCGGTGAACGGAATGGCAAGGCCCCAAAGGATCAGAACGATCATACCGCAAAGTCCTAAGTTATAGTGAAGATTGCTCGGCGCGCTGAAATCAGGCGCGCCGTCCATCGCAACAATAGCCTCTGACCCGCCGCCGAAAATCGGATAGGCCCAGAACATAATCACGATCGATAGCGCGATGGCGTGCAGCCAGAGCTTGCCATCGTGCTTGTAGTTCGTCGATTGCAGCGACCAGCCCGCAAAGAACGCAAGCAGCGCGAACGCCTGCTGGGCAAAGTGGTGCGTCACAACCGTATATCCGCTGGGCACCTGAGCCGAGCGCATTGCCGCCATCCCTACCGCATCTGCACCAAGCCCCGCCATAAGCATAAGCGCGACACCGATGATCAGGTGCGGCTCGTCACGGCGATGCGGATCGACGGTCACGATGGCAAGAAGGGTGAGCAGGATGATCTCGGGCACCGCAAAGACGATCATCGCGAGGTCCAGTGGCGTGCGGAAGAAAAAGTAGGTGTAAAGTGCCATCGCCCCGAAGATCGTCGCAACGAGGATGTTCGCCCCGATGCGGTAGGGCGGGGAGATGCAGATCATCGACGTGGAAGCCAAGAGCAGCAGCGCCAAACCGAGCGCGCGGCAGTATTCCTCGGCGCGGTCCATGACTTTGAGTAGGTGGTTCAGCCGCGGGCCGAAAGCATCGGGATTGAGCAGGGCGCTGGCTTGCCACGCGATGACGATCACGAAGATGACCGCAGCAATCCACGACCCGATCGCCCAATATCGCCCTGACGGCGAGCCGTTGTCGGCAGCGACGGATGCGACGAACGCCGCAACTGCCATGATCAGCAACGCGCCCGTTTCGCTCAGAAAGCCCGAAAGGATACCACGGAGGCCCGCTTGACCGGCGCTATGCGCGGAAATGGCCTGAAGGACGGGCTGTTGCCAATCCAAGTGGATTTGCAGGTAAAGTACCTGCATGACGGCGCAAAAGGCGCAGAGACCAACAAAAATCAACGATATACGACTCATTACTCTACTACCATCAGGCGAACCGGCGACCTAATACAAGGGGGGTAATCCGGTCCGTGACCGTTGACGTTATGGTTTGCCGTGTTAAACCCGCCGCGAACTCCAGAGAGATAAAGAAATGAACCTGTTTTCCGATATCCGTGCGCTCGTGGTGGATTGCCTCGATGCCTTGGTCGCCGAAGGTGCGCTTCCCGAAGGGCTGGACTTTCAGAACGTCGCAGTAGAGCCGCCCCGTGATCCGCTTCACGGTGACATGGCGACCAACGCCGCGATGGTTCTTGCCAAGCCTGCCAAGATGAACCCGCGTCAGATCGCTGAAGCGCTTGCTGCCAAGCTGCTCGCTGATCCGCGTATCACCATCGCCGAAGTTGCCGGTCCTGGTTTCCTGAACATGCGCCTCGATGGCTCGGTGTGGCAGGGTGTCGTGAAAACCGCGCTCGCAGATAGTGGCTACGGCCAATCGGAACTTGGCAAGGGCAAGAAGGTCAACGTCGAATACGTGTCGGCAAACCCGACCGGCCCGATGCACGTTGGCCATACCCGCGGCGCCGTTTTCGGTGACGCGCTGGCGTCGCTGCTGGCCTATGCAGGCTACGATGTGACCCGTGAATACTACATCAACGATGGCGGCGCGCAGGTCGACGTTCTGGCGCGTTCGGCGTTCGAGCGTTACCGCGAGGCAAACGGTCTGGAGCCGGAGATTGCCGAAGGTCTCTATCCGGGTGATTATCTCATTCCGGTCGGTGAGGCGGTGAAAGAGAAGTTCGGCGACAGCCTCCTCGATAAGCCCGAAGCCGAATGGCTGCCGGAAATCCGCGAAATCGCGACTGAAGCGATGATGGACATGATCCGCGGCGACCTTGCGTCGCTGGGCGTGAAGATGGATGTCTTCTCGTCGGAGAAAGCACTCTACGGCACCGGCAAGATCGAAAGTGCCATCGAAAAGCTGCGCGGCGACGGCCTGATCTACGAAGGCGTTCTGGAGCCGCCGAAGGGCAAGGTGCCGGAAGACTGGGAACCGCGCGAGCAGACCCTCTTCAAGTCGTCGGAATTTGGCGATGACGTCGACCGTCCGGTAAAGAAGTCGGACGGCTCGTGGACCTATTTCGCCCCCGACATCGCCTACCACTATGACAAGTGCGAACGCGGTTTCGATATGCTGATCGACATCTTCGGTGCCGACCACGGTGGCTACGTGAAGCGTATGAAGGCGGCCGTTTCGGCGCTGTCGAACAACCGCGTTCCGCTCGATATCAAGCTGATCCAGCTGGTGAAGCTGTTCAAGAACGGCGAGCCGTTCAAGATGTCGAAGCGTGCGGGCACCTTTGTTACCCTGCGCGACGTGGTCGAGCAGGCCGGTGCCGACGTGACCCGTTTCCACATGCTGACCCGCAAGAACGACGCGCCGCTGGACTTCGACTTCGACAAGGTGCTCGAACAGTCGAAGGACAACCCCGTCTTCTACGTGCAGTACGCCAACGCCCGTATCAACTCGGTCGTGGGTAAGGCCAAGGACGCTGGCATCGACGTCTCGGACGCCGCGCTGCAAGCTGCCGACCTGAACCTAGCGTCGAGCGAAGCGGAAACCGCCGTTGCCAAAAAGCTGGCCGAATGGCCGCGTCTGGTGGAGATCGCAGCGAAGGGGCAGGAGCCTCACCGCATCGCGTTCTACCTTTATGAACTGGCGTCGGAATTCCACGGTCTGTGGAACAAGGGGAACGACGATACCTCCCTGCGTTTCTTGCAGGATGACAACATTGCCGCATCGCAAGCGAAAATTGCGCTCATCCGTGCAGTAGAGGTTGTTATTGCATCGGGCTTGGGTATCTTGGGCGTCGTACCGGCGAAAGAGATGCGATAACGCACGCCGCCGGCCGAGCAGGCAACCCCGATGAAGCCCCGTCATTGCGCGTGGGCGCAATGAGGTAAAGATGGCGACGTATTCCGACCTGAATGCGCCCCAAGGGCGGACTCCGAATGTAAGTCAAATTCTGAGTAAGGTCGGTGCCTTGTCCTCCGTGGCCCTTGTCGTCGTAATCGGCGTCTGGGGCTACCAGCTTGTCCAGAAAGATGCGCAGGGCGTTCCGGTGGTGCGAGCCACCGAAGGCCCGATGCGCATCGCTCCCGCCGATCCCGAAGGCGATATCGCGCCGCACAAGGGCCTGTCGGTCAATGCGATCGCGGGCCTTGGCGGTGCCGTTGCGCCCGAAACCTCCTCGACCCTTTATCTGGCACCGCCGACTGTCGGCCTGACCATGGACGACCTGCGCGCCATGCCCACGGCAGAGCAGGGCGAAGTCCTCGCCGAAGGTGTCGATGCCAATTCGCCCGCTCCCGAAGTTCGCGAAATCGCGCTGCCGTCCGAGGAGGGCGAAGTGCCTGACGATGCGATTGCCGCGCTGGCCGATGCGCTGGCTGCCGGTATCTCTCCGCTCGTGAAGATCGAAACCGATACTCCGCCTGTGGCGACCGCAGTGAATGGCGTGTCGAGCGAGATTATCGCCGACATCGTTCCCGCCTCTGTTCCTGGTGTGCGCGATGCACCGCGCCCGATCATGCGTCCGGGTACGCTGGCCGCTGCAGCGCGCCGCCCGATGCCTGCTGCTGATCTGCCCACTGACGCGAACGTCACCACGACCCCGATCCCCGTCGGCACGAACCTCGCGCAGCTTGGTGCTTTCGATGCGCCTGAAGTTGCGGCGCAAGAGTGGGTGACCTTCAACCAGCGGTATCCCGAATTGCTAGCCGGTAAGGAGCGCCTGATCCTTCAGGCCGAACGCGCGGGCAAGACGTTCTACCGTCTGCGCGCTGCGAACTTTACCGATCTATCCGATGCACGCCGTTTCTGTGCTGCCATTCAGGCGGAAGGCCCCGATTGCGTCCCTGTCGTCGTCCGCTAGGGCCGCGCTGACCGCCTGACCGTTGACATCCGCGCGCGGGATGCGGAACCTGAGGCGTTGGCGGAACAAGGGTCGTTATGTCCGATCTTTTCGAAGAAGATAAAATGAGCGTCTCCGACCGCATCGCGGCGGAAGCGCTCATTGTGGACGTCGGATCGTTCGAAGGCCCGCTCGACCTTCTGCTGACGCTGGCACGCACGCAAAAGGTCGACCTGCGGCAGATTTCGATGCTCGCGCTGGCCGAACAATACCTCGCTTTTGTCGAAAAAGCCCGCGAGTTGCGTCTGGAGCTTGCCGCCGATTACCTCGTGATGGCGTCATGGCTGGCGTTCCTGAAATCGCGCCTTCTACTTCCGCCCGATCCGACCGAGGATGGCCCGTCCGGTGAAGAACTTGCCGCGCACCTCGCGTTCCAGCTTGAAAGGCTGCAAGCCATGCGGGACTCTGCAGCGAAGCTGATGGCGCGGGACCAGAAGGGACGTGACTTCTTCGTGCGCGGCATTCCCGAGGATGTCGAACGCGTCCGCACCGTGCGCTATACCGCGACGCTGCTCGACCTCATGCAGGGCTACGCCCGCATCCGCACGCGCGACGATTTCCGCCCGTTCGTGTTTGATCGCGAACATGTCGACACGCTCGAACGTGCGCTGGAGCGGATGCGCCCGCTGATCGGCTATGCCCGCGAATGGACGCAGCTCGCGCAATACATGCCCGACGGTTGGGAGCAGGATAAAATGCGAACGCGTTCGTCCACCGCCGCGACCTTTGCAGCCGCGTTGGAGCTGGCCAAGGAAGGCCGCATCGACATCCGGCAGGGCGAGACGTTCGCGCCGATCCAGATCCGCAGAAAGAACAGGACCGATGACTGACACCACCGAAGACCCCAGCCTGTTCGAAGCGCCGACCGAGGGTGAGCAGGAGCGCATGGTTGAAGCCATCCTCTTTGCCAGTGCCGACCCGATCTCCCTGCGCGAACTCGCCGACCGGATGCCCCACGGCTGCGAGCCGGGGCGGGCTATTGATACGCTACAAAAGCGCTACGAAGGGCGCGGGTTCCGGCTGGTCAAGGTGGGCGAGGCTTGGGCCTTCCGAACCGCACCGGATCTGGCCTATCTGATGCAGAAAGAGACGGTCGAGGTTCGTAAACTGAGCCGCGCTGCTATTGAGACGCTCGCTATCGTCGCCTACCATCAACCCGTCACCCGCGCCGAGATCGAAGAAATCCGCGGCGTCTCGGTGTCGCGCGGCACGCTCGACCAGTTGATCGAGATGGACTGGATCAAGCTCGGTCGACGTAAGATGACACCTGGTCGCCCTGTGACGTTTCTCGTGACGCAAGAATTCCTCGACCACTTCGGGCTGGAAAGCGCGCGTGACCTGCCGGGGATCAAGGAACTGCGCGCTGCGGGCCTTCTCGATAATCGCCTCCCGCCGGGGCGTGAGGTTACGGGCAATCCGGACGACGACGAGGACGAGGATGACGACGATCAGGTCGAAATGTTCGACGAGGATTGATCGCCGCCCGCGCGATCTTACGTCATGGGGCAGGAGGCTCCGATGGACCTAGCCAGACTGATTAATTTGCTCATCCGCACGCTGAACCGTCGCGGTGTGATCCGCGATATTCACAACAAAACGACGGGCAACAAGAACCGCACGCCCGCCGAACGCGCACGTTCGCAGCAGATCAACCAGACTATGCGCAAAGGCATGCGGGCGATGCGCTTGCTCGCCCGCTTTGGCCGTTTCTAGCCCTTCGTCACCATTAGACTGTCCAGCCCGTGGAAGTGGAAGACGTTCGCGTATTGCGGCTCGCCTGCAAGCTTCAGCGCGGGCAGGCGGTCGAACAGCACACCCATCGCGACCTTGAGTTCCAGACGTGCCAGCGGCGCGCCGACGCAGAAATGGATGCCGCCGCCGAAGCTGGTGTTCGTGGGGCCTTTGCGCTCGGGATCGAAGGCGTTCGGGTCGGCATAGGCCGCCGGATCGCGGTTAGCCGCACCCAGTAGGCACCCGACCATCTGGCCGCGTTTCAGGTCGTGGCCAAAGACAGTGATGTCCTCGTAAACCCAGCGCGTGAACGTATGCAGCGGCGGGTCGAAGCGTATGATCTCTTCAACGCTTGCATCGCTGATCTCGGTCAGACCGCGCTCCAGCATGGTTTTGACGCCATTGCCCATCGTGTGAACGGTCGCCTCGTGACCGGCATTGAGCAGCAGGATGACTGTCGTGACCAGTTCGTCGGTGGAGAGCTTCTCGCCTTCCTCCTCTGCTGCGATCAGTTCGGACAGCAGGTCATTCGCGGGGGCTTTGCGGCGGGCTTCGATATAGCCGACGATGAATTCGCGGAACTCGGTCGAGGCCTTCGCAGCAGCGTCTTCCACCTCGCGTGTACGGCGGGCCTGATACATCGCCACCATATCGTTCGACCAGCGCAGCAGATCCTCCGCGCGGTCCTCTGGCACGCCGAGCAGGCGGCAGATCACCACGACAGGGATCGGGCGGCAGAACGCATCGATCAGATCGAGCGGCCCTTCAGGGAAACGGTCGATCAGTTCGTTGGACAGTTCCTCGATATCACCTGCGAGCGACGCAATCCGGCGGGATGTGAACGCCCGCAGAACGAGGCTCCGCAAACGTTTGTGACGCGGTGCCTCCAGCTCCAGCATCGAATGCGCTTCGATATCATAGAATGGTTTGAGGTGCGGCGGGATCGGAGTTGCCTTCTCAGGCGGGATCTCACGTCCCAGACGGCGGTCTTTCAGAAGCGCGGAAACCGCTTCATGCGAGACAGCGCAAACCATCTGGTAATCATCCCAGTAGAACAGGTCTCCGGCCGCGCGCACGGAGTCGTAAAACGGGTAGGGATTCTGGACAAAGGCGGGGTCGGTCGGGGACTGCTGGAAGTGCTTCATGCGCGGAAGTTGCCCCTCCGCTCTGGTCAACGCAAGGGGACAGTCTGTATGTTCGCGAAATGCGCTCCAATCTTTTCCAGAGGATTATCGGTTTTGCGGCATTCGCTGTCTTCGTCGCCGTTCTGGCGAGCGGGGTTTACACGTTCGGCTTCCGCTCGGGCGTGGATCAATTGGCGCAGCGCGGGCGCTCCGATCTGGCGCTGGCGTCCGACCGTCTGACATCGGAATTACAAAGCTTTCGCGAACTGGCTTCGCTCATCGTCGACCACCCTGTGACCGAACGGGTCTTGGGTGGCGGCACAGCGGGGGAGGTGCTGTCCCGCATCGCTGACAAAACCGGCGCGCTGGAGATCGCGATCAGCCGCATTAACGGTCAGGAAATCGCAGTGGCGCGCGGCAACGCGGTGCGCGACGACAGCCGTCCCGGTTTCCAGCGGGCGATGGACGGCGCACTCGGGGTCGACCACCTCTATAGCGATCGCTTCGGGCGGCGGGTGTTCATATTTACCGCGCCAGTTTTCTCCCGCAGCGGGCCGGTGATCGGCGCGGTCGCCGTGACCGTCGACATCGAGATGATCGAGGCATCGTGGCGCGGCGACAGACCGGCGGTGTTCTTTACCGACGATGAAAGCGTGGTCTTCGTCTCCAACCGGTCCGAGCTGGTGTTCCGGTCGCAGTCCGGTGACATCCTCTCCGCCGTCAGCACCGACGACTACCGCGCGGGCGACATCGGGCCGTTCTTCAACTACGCCACCCGCCAGATCGCGGGGCACGAGGTCTGGGACATTGACGGCGGGCGATATCTGCCAGCCGAGGCGCTGCACATCACCTTGCCGCTGCCGACTGTCGGCTTGGTCGGGGAGGCGCTGGTCGATATCTCGCCCGCCCGCCAGATCGCGGGCTTGCAAGCCGCCGCCGCAGCCGCGCTGGTGCTGGCGTTCGGCGCGATGCTCTACCTTGCCACCCTGCGCCGCCTGACGCTGGCCGAAGCGAACCGGAAACTCGAAGGCCGCGTGCTGGAGCGGACTGCCGAGCTTGAGGCCGTTGCGACCGACCTGCGTCATGAGGTCGAAGAACGTAAAGCCGCTGAGGCGAGGTTGAAGAAAGCGCAGGATGACCTTGTTCAGGCAGGGAAATTGTCCGCTTTGGGTCAGATGTCGGCGGGCATCAGTCACGAGTTGAACCAGCCGCTGATGGCGATCCGGTCCTTTGCCGAAAACGCCGAAATGTTCCTTGAACGCGGCAAGCCCGAGAAGGCCGCGCAGAACCTCGACCGTATCTCCGAACTCGCCCGCCGCATGGGACGGATCATCAAGAACCTGCGCGCCTTCGCCCGTCAGGAGAACGAACCGCTGGCGGATGTGGACCTCGGATCGGCCATTGAGGCGACCTTGGAGATGGCCGCTGCGAAGGCGCATCACGAGCGGGCGCAGATCACTTGGAGAGGGCTCGATGCGCCGATCAAGGTGCGCGCTGGCGAGGTAAGGCTCCAACAGGTGCTGCTGAACCTCATCTCCAACGCCATCGACGCGCAGGAGGGGCAGGAGGCCAAGCAGGTCGAAATCCACGTCGTCCACGCCAGCCGCGTTGTGGTCAGCATCCGCGACCATGGACCGGGTATCGACGAGCCGGAGAAGATCTTCGATCCGTTCTATTCCACTAAAAAGGTCGGCGCCGCCGAAGGTATGGGCCTTGGCCTTTCGATTTCCTACGGTCTGGTGCAAAGCTTCGGGGGCGCGATCCGCGGGCGAAACCATCCCGACGGGGGCGCGGTATTTACTATCGAACTGGATGCTGCAAAGGAGCAGGGCGAGCCATGATGACAAAGCGGGTTCTTCTGGTCGACGACGACCGCGAGGTGCGTGAGGCGCTGGGACAGACGCTGGAACTGGCGGACCTCGACCCGATCCTTGCAGGCTCGTTCGTGGAGGCGAAGGATCACATCGCCAAGGCTTTTGACGGCGTTGTCGTCAGCGATATCCGGATGCCGGGGAAGGACGGTTTCCACCTGCTCGAATACGCGCAATTGCAGGACAAGGAACTGCCCGTCATCCTGCTGACCGGTGAGGGCGACATCCCGATGGCTGTGCGCGGGATTAGTGGCGGGGCGTTCAGTTTTCTGGAAAAACCCTGCGCCCCCAAGGACTTCCTGTCCACTGTTGAGAGAGCGCTGAAGACCCGCAACCTCGTTCTGGAGAACCGCCGCCTCCGCCGCGAGGTGGAATCCGGTGACGCCGCCGCGCGGCTCTTGCGTGGTCAGTCCGAGCATTCGCGTAAGATGCGGGAGGCCGCACGTGCCGTTGCGCGCACCTCGGCGGATGTGCTCGTGACAGGCGAACCGGGCGTCGGGACCGCAAAGATGGCGGAGGTCGTGCATCTTCTGTCGGCGGGGTCGAACGCGCCGTTCCTGAAATACTCCGCCGCGTCGATGACAGGCGAGGCATTGGCGGTGGCGTTCCGTGACGGCTCTGACGGGTCGGTTTTCCTTGACGAAATTGCGCGTCTTTCGCCAGCTGCACAGTTCTCGCTGCTCGAATTGATGGAAGGTCACGACCGCCCTCGTGTGATTGCAGGCACCTACCTCGATCTGGAGAAGGAAGCGGGTGAGGGGCGGTTTTCGCCCGACCTCTACTATCGCCTGCAAGCCGCAACGATCCGCATCCCGCCGCTGCGTGAACGGCCCGAGGATATCCCCGTCCTCTTCCGCCACTACGTGAACATCGCTTGCGAACAGTCCGACCTTCCGGTGCCGCAAGTGACGCCGGAAGTTATCGCCAAGCTGATGGCGCAAGAATGGCCGGGCAATGCGCGGTCGTTGATGAACGCCGCGATGCGGTTCGCGATGGGCCTGTCGGACGGCGAGGATGCGCGAGCCGAAGAGCTCGGCCTTAATGAACAGCTAGCGCAGGTCGAGCGCTCGCTTCTCTCGGCGGCGTTGATGCGTCATCATGGTAATGCAACCGAGGCGGCAAAGGGCCTGAAGCTGCCGCGCAAAACGTTCTACGACAAGCTGGTCAAACACGGGATTCGAGCGGAAGAGTACCGTCTGTGAAGGTGTGCGGATTTTCGCACAGTTGTCGCTAACACCTGTGTGGATTTCCGCCATGCCGCACCTGCGAAGGTACTCTTTAAGCAGGCCAATCCCTGTATAACTACCCAAAAATAAACAGAAAAACGGCTCTCTATGCATTATTTGCATAGCCGTGTTGCGCTACCCGATCCCTTACCAGTTTAACAGATGCAGACGCTCCCAGAGGAAGGGAGCGCGGATCTACACTCTTGGGAGGGAAACCAATGAAGTTTCTGAAGTTCGCAGTTTCCGCTGCTGCTCTGTCCGTTGCCGCAACCGGCGCTTACGCAGCATGTGATGATGGCGAGATCGTCGTTAAGTTCAGCCACGTCACCAACACCGACAAGCACCCGAAGGGTATCGCTGCCAACCTCCTGATGGAGCGCGTCAACGAAGAGATGGACGGCACCATGTGCATGGAAGTCTATCCGAACTCGACCCTCTACAATGATGACCAGGTTCTCGAAGCCATGCTTCAGGGCGACGTTCAACTCGCTGCTCCGTCGCTGTCGAAGTTCGAAACCTTCACCAAGCAATTCCGCATCTTCGACCTTCCGTTCATGTTCGTGAACATGGATGCCGTTGATGCATTCCAGTCGTCGGAAACCGGTCAGGCTATGATGGACTCGATGCAGCGCCGCGGCCTGCAGGGTCTGGGCTTCTGGCACAACGGTCTGAAGCAGTTCTCGGCCAACGTGCCGCTGATCGCTCCGGAAGACGCAGCAGGCCTGAAGTTCCGCGTACAGACCTCGGACGTTCTGGTTGCCCAGATGGAAGCTCTGAACGCTTCGCCGCAGCCGATGGCCTTCTCGGAAGTTTACGGCGCGCTGCAGACCGGCGTTGTTGACGGTCAGGAAAACACCTGGTCGAACATCTACGGCCAGAAGTTCTTCGAAGTTCAGGACGGCATCACCGAAACCAACCACGGTGTGCTCGACTACCTCGTTGTTGCGTCGACCGACTGGCTCGACAGCCTCGACGCCGATGTGCGTGACCAGTTCATGACCATTTTCCACGAAGTCACCACCGAGCGTAACGCCGCCATCGGCGAAGTTGACGCGGAGAACCGTCAGGCTGTCCTCGACGCAGGCGCGACCATTCGCGAACTGTCGCCGGAGCAGCGTGAAGCTTGGGTTACGGCAATGAAGCCGGTCTGGGAGCAGTTCGAAGGTGACGTAGGCGCCGAGAACATCGCAGCCGCTCAGGAAATCAACGCTTCGGTCCAGTAAGACCAACGCGGGGCCGGATCGGACCGGCCCACTGAAAACAGCGGCGGGCGCCAACAGTGCCCGCCGTTTTTACATCCGGGGATGTAGGGGACAAACCATGGCGTACAAATACGAGCCGAAAGGGCCGGTTGCGCGTGTGATCCACGAATTCGAAGAGACGATGATCGCTCTTCTCATGGGCCTCATGACACTGGTCACATTTATCAACGTTATCCTGCGTTACGCATTCAACTCCCAACTTATCTGGGGTCTGGAGCTGACGCTTATCCTGTTTGCATGGCTGGTTCTGTTCGGCATCAGCTACGGCTTCAAGACGACCGCGCACCTTGGTGTGGATGTCCTCATCAACGCCGTGCCGCGCAAGGCCCGTATCGCTATTGGGATCACCGCCGGTCTGCTGTCGATCCTCTACGCGGTTCTGCTGCTCAAGGGCGCATGGGACTACTGGGCGCCGTTCGCAGGCTTTGATGCTACCACGGGCCGCTGGTTCCCGACCGGATTTGCCAACAGCCGCGATCAGGGCTGGTATGAAACCGAGCAGATTCCGATCCCGTTTGCCAAGGAATGGCTCGAAGCGAACTTCAACATGGGCGAAGCCTACGAGAAGATGCCGCGCCTTGTTCCCTATTTCATCCTGCCGTTCGGCATGTTGCTGATGCTCGTCCGCCTCATTCAGGCCACCGCCCGCCTGTTCACGGGCGAAGCCGAAAGCATCATCGTTTCCCACGAAGCCGAGGACGCCGTCGAAGAAGCTGGCGCCGCGCTGAAGAAGGAAGTCTGAGACAATGGAAGTCGTCATTCTCTTTGCGGTCGTTATCGGCCTGCTGATGCTCGGCGTGCCGATCGCGATCTCGCTCGGCCTCGCGTCGACCCTGTTCCTTCTGGTGCTGTCGGATAGCTCGCTCGCGTCCATCGCGCAGTCGCTCTATCAGGCGATGGCGGGCCACTACACGCTGCTCGCGATCCCGTTCTTCATTCTGGCCTCGTCGTTCATGTCGACGGGCGGCGTGGCGAAGCGGATCATCAATTTCGCGATTGCCACCGTTGGCCATATGCGCGGCGGTCTGGCGATTGCGGGCGTTCTGGCCTGTATGCTCTTCGCTGCGCTGTCAGGTTCGTCCCCTGCGACCGTTGTCGCTGTGGGTTCGATCGTGATCGCAGGTATGCAGCGCGTGGGCTATTCCAAGGAATTCGCGGCAGGCGTCATTTGTAACGCAGGTACGCTCGGCATCCTGATCCCGCCGTCGATCGTGATGGTGGTCTACGCCTCTGCCACGGACGTCTCGGTCGGCCGTATGTTCCTCGCCGGCGTCATTCCGGGCCTTCTGGCCGGTATCATGTTGATGGCCGCGATCTACGTTATCGCTCGCGTCAAGAACCTGCCCAAGGGCGAATGGCTCGGCTGGACCGAGGTCTTCGGCTCCATGCTGGACGCGTCTTGGGGTCTTTTCCTGATGGTGGTCATCCTTGGCGGTATCTACGGCGGTGTCTTCACCCCGACCGAAGCCGCTGCACTTGCGTCGGTCTACGCGTTCCTCGTTGCGGTCTTCATCTATCGCGACATGGGCCCGCTCAAAGGCACCGCTTGGGTGCCAGAAGGTGATCGCGGCGAAGCACTCCTCGGCTTCCGCGTCTGGGGCTTTGCCGTCGTCACCACGCTGATCTACGTCACCGCCGCCTTCATGATCGGTGCTCCGATCTCCAGCGGTCTGATGGCAGGCGCCGTGTTCTTCATCATCGCCACGGTCCTTGGCGGCATGATGCACCGCGCCGTTGCCGAAGGCTGGGCGATGTCTCTCGCAATTGGTGCGATTGTCCTCGCTGGCGTGCTGCCGCTTGTGTTCACCCTGATCTCAATCTGGGGCAACGCGGACCTCAACACTACGATGCAGGTGATCCAGACTATCCTCGCAGTGATCGTCATGCTGCTGCCCGCGTCGGTCTTCATCTTCGCGCTGATGCGCGCTGCCGAGGGCCTCGTGCAGTCGGGCGGCACCTACGAGAACTCCCTGCGCAAGGGTGTGGGCTACGTGGTAAAGGCGAACCTCGACAACCTCGCGATGTTCCTGCCTGCGCTGGTCCACAAGGACACCAAGCACACGCTGCTCGAAGCAGGTAAGCTGACCGTCACCCTGATGTTCATTATCGCCAACGCGCTGATCCTCAAACACGTCCTCACCGACGAGCAGATCCCCCAGCGCATCACCGAAAGCCTGTTGGCTGCCGGACTTGGCCCGATCACCTTCCTGATCGTGGTGAATGTGATCCTGCTCATCGGGGGTCAGTTCATGGAGCCCTCGGGCCTCATCGTGATCGTTGCGCCGCTGGTATTCCCGATCGCGATGGAGCTGGGTATCGACCCGATCCACCTCGGCATCATCATGGTCGTGAACATGGAAATCGGCATGATCACCCCGCCGGTCGGCCTCAACCTCTTCGTCACCTCGGGCGTTGCAGGGATGCCGATGATGCGCGTGGTCAAAGCGGCCCTGCCGTTCCTCGCCGTGCTTTTCGTCTTCCTGATCCTGATCACATACGTGCCATGGATTTCGACGGCACTGCCCATCAGCGTGATGGGACCGGAGATCATCACCAACTAAAAACGAAAGCGGCGCCTCAATCGGGCGCCGCTTCTTCATTCTGACCCCAAATACCTCGGGGGTAGGCCGTCAGGCCGTAGGGGGCAGAGCCCCCTTTACGCGTTTTCCAGCGCAGTGATGATCGGACCGAAATCCGCAGCCTTGAGGCTTGCGCCGCCGACCAGCGCGCCATCGACGTCCGCCACAGCGAAAATCTCGTCCGCGTTCGAGGCTTTGACCGAACCGCCGTACAGAATGCGAAACGCGTTGCCTTCGTTGCCGAAGCGCTCGGTCAGGCGCGAGCGGACGAAAGCGTGGACTTCCGCGATCTGCTCGGTGGTTGGAACCTTGCCCGTGCCGATAGCCCAGACGGGTTCATAGGCGATCACAGAGTTTGCTCCTGTCGCGTTATCCGGCACCGAACCATCAAGCTGACCGCCGATGACGTCCAGAGTGCTACCGCTTTCGCGTTCGTCCAGCGTCTCGCCGATGCAAATGACGGCCACCGCGCCGGCCCCAATCGCCGCCTCGGATTTGGCACGTACATCCGCGTCGCTCTCGCCGTGGTCGGCGCGGCGCTCGGAGTGTCCGGTGATGATATAGCTTGCGCCGGCGTCCACCAGCATCGGTGCGCCCAGATCGCCCGTGTGAGCGCCTTTTTCATTGACGTGGCAATCTTGTGCGCCCACGGCAAGCGCGTGGCCCTCGGCCTTGTCCGCCAGAGCGGAGACCAGCGTCGCGGGCGGGCAGATCAAAACATCTACCGACGGAGAGGCGTGCTCGGCCATCAGCGTTTCGATCTCGCCGAGGGACGCTTTGGTCCCGTTCATTTTCCAATTACCGGCAGCAAGTTTGCGGCGCATGTGTGATTTCTCCTCCAAATTTCGGAGAAGTACTAACAAGCGCCGCTTGATACGAAAAGATCAGTAGTGAGACGAAAAACGTTTTATTGTTTCGCGCTTAGGTTCTCATCGAACTTGATAGATTCGCCGCATCCGCAGGCGTCAACAACGTTCGGATTGCGGAACTTGAAGCCGGACTCGAGCAGCGAGGTCTCGTAATCGACTTCGGTCCCGAACAGGAACATCTGCGCCATCGGCGCGATGATGATCCGCGCACCGTTCTGTTCGACGACCTCGTCATGGGTGTCGAATTCGTCCACGTAGTCCATGGTGTATTCCATGCCTGCGCAGCCGCCTTTTTTCACGCCGATGCGCAGACCTTTGTGGTCACCCTTTTCCATGAGGCGGGCGATTTGCGCAGCGGCGCGGTCTGTCATGGTCACGGCTTGCTTGCCGGGAATGCCGAACATCGGTTGTCTCCTTCGCAGCGGATGGCTGCTTACATAAAGCCCAGTTCAAGGCGGGCTTCGTCGCTCATCATGTCCATGCCCCACTGGGGCTCCCATGTCAGTTCGACGTCGATCGAGCGGACGCCCTGAACCATGCTGATCGCATCGTGCACCCAGCCCGGCATTTCGCCAGCGACAGGGCAACCCGGAGCGGTCAGGGTCATGATGACTTTGACATCGCCATCGTCATTGATCTGGATGGTATAGACGAGACCGAGATCGTAAATGTTCACCGGAATTTCGGGGTCGAAAACGGTGCGGCAGGCTTCGACGACAGCATCATAGAGCGCGTGGTCCGTGCTGGACGGCGCGATGAGTGGAGTGCCTTCGAGGTTCGCTTGCGTTTCAGTCATTGGTCCGCCTATCTATTCCTGACTGAACATATAGGAAAACTGCTGGGCAGCGTAAAGGGGAGGCGGCATGGCTTCGTCGTGCGGTTTTGTGCCCCCAAGGATGCGCTTTTCAACACGGCCCGTTCGTCATATGAGCAGATTTCCAGCAGGAGATTGACCCATGACCCGCTTCTCGTTCGACCTCAAAGCGACTGACGGCAAGGCCCGCACCGGCGTTATTCACACCCAGCGGGGCGATATTCGCACGCCTGCGTTCATGCCCGTGGGCACGGCCGGTACGGTTAAGGCGATGATGCCCGAGAGCGTTGCGGCCACAGGTGCCGATATTCTTCTGGGCAATACCTATCACCTGATGCTCCGCCCGACGGCGGAGCGGGTCGCGAACATGGGCGGCCTTCACAAGTTTATGAACTGGGACAAACCGATCCTGACCGACTCGGGCGGTTTTCAGGTCATGTCGCTGGCCGATCTGCGCAAACTGACCGAGGACGGCGTGACCTTCCGCAGCCACGTTGACGGCTCCAAGCACTACCTGACGCCCGAGCGCTCGATGGAAATCCAGAAGCTGCTCGGCTCGGACATCGTGATGTGCTTCGACGAATGCCCCGCGCTGCCGGCCGATGAAAAGCGCGTGGCCGAGTCGATGCGTCTGTCGATGCGTTGGGCGCAGCGATCCCGCGATGCGTTCGGTGATCGTCCGGGACATGCGCTGTTCGGCATCCAGCAGGGCGGCGTGACCGAAGAACTGCGCGCCGAAAGCGCCGAGGCACTCCAGAACATCGGCTTCGATGGCTACGCAGTCGGCGGTCTTGCCGTGGGCGAGGGGCAGGAGGCCATGTTTGGCGTCCTTGAATACGCGCCAGACCAACTGCCCGTCGACAAGCCGCGTTATCTCATGGGGGTCGGCAAGCCCGACGATATCGTCGGCGCGGTCAAGCGCGGCATCGACATGATGGACTGCGTTCTGCCCAGCCGTTCGGGCCGCACCGGTCAGGCATGGACACGCCGCGGTCAGGTCAACATCAAGAACGCCCGCCATCAGGACGACCCGCGCCCGCTGGACGAAAACTGCTCGTGCCCCGCGTGCCGCAACTACAGCCGCGCTTACCTGCATCACGTCTTCCGCGCAGGAGAGATGATTTCGGGTATGCTGCTGACGTGGCACAACCTGCATTACTACCAAGAGATCATGCAGGGAATGCGCGACGCCATCGCGGAGCAGCGTTTCGACGCTTGGGAAGCCGATTTCCACGCGCAGCGTGCCGAAGGCGATATCGACCGCCTGTAACTCCTGAAACCCGCAGAGCAAAAGGATAGGCTGCGTAAGAGCGCACCTATTTTGCACCGTTTCCCGTAGAGGCCGAGGCAACACGCCTGCGGCCTCTGTGCTGTTATTGATTGCCGTGGGGAAAACGAGATGCTGAACACTCCAGATCAGGACATGGCTCCGGTCATCGACGCCGCATTGGCCAAGGATGCGGTGCGTCCGACCTCGGGTGCGGCGCCGTTCGAGTTTGAAGAGATTTTCTTTTCCCGCACCGACAAGCGCGGCGTCATTCAGGCGTTCAACGATATCTTTGTCAGGATTGCCGATCATCCGAGCGAAAAGCTGAAAGGCGCGCCGCACAAGATCATCCGCAATCCTGACATGCCCAAAGGCGTTTTCTGGCTGCTGTGGGAAGGCATCCAGTCAGGCAAGGCTATCGGCAGCTACGTGAAGAACCGCGCCGCTGACGGGCTGTATTACTGGGTCTACGCCTTGGTCACACCGCTTAAGGACGGCTATCTGTCGGTCCGCATCAAGCCGTCCAGTGAACATTTCGAGCTGATCCAGAAGGTCTACGCCGATCTTTTGGGGCGCGAGAAGGACGAGGGGCTGACGCCGGCCGAAAGCGCCGCCGCGCTCGTCGAGACGCTGCAAGGCATGGGCTACCCCAACTACTTCGGCTTTCAGGTCGATGCGCTGGTGGCCGAATACAACGCCCGCCACCGCCAGCTCGGTCGCAAGCCCGACCAGTCCATTGCCGACCTGATGCAGTTGGTACGCTCTGCCCGCGAAACCAAAAAAGACCTCGATCACCTTGCGATCATGTTTCGAGGGGCGAACTTGCTGACACTGAACATGCAGGTGATCGCGACCAAGCTGCGTTCCGGTCGCCGCACCATCAGCGAGATCGCGCGGAACTACGGCATGATGCTCGGCGAATTGCAGACGCACCTCGACCAGTTCGAAATCCTCGTGAGGGGAGAGGGCATGTTCGCCGCCGCTATGGAAGAGCTGGTTCTGTACGAACACTGCTCCACCAAGCTGATGGCGGAGGTGTGCGAGGCGTTCGACAAGACACAGACCGTGTTCGCTGAAGTCGACAATGACTTCGAGGCGGAAACGCTGCGCCGTGTCACCACAAACTTCACCCAGCGCACGGCCAATACGGTCGCCCGCATTTCCGACCACGTTCGCGACCTGCGCCGCAACCTCGATTTCCTGCGACGCCTGATCGTCGGCCTGTCTACCGTCCGCATCGCCTGCCGCGTCGAAAGCGGGGTGCTGAACACCAAGAACGGCGGTCTGGACACCATTGTCACAAGGCTGGACCAGCTTCAGGAGGAAATCGCAGGAATCCTCGACCGTATGGAGCAGGCCAGCGCGCTGACGCTTGAAGCCATGGACGACTTCCAGCAGATCGCCAAGCGCAAGGAACGCGATGATCTCAAAGTAAAAGCATGGGTCTGAACCTCTGCTTAAGACTTCGGTGTCAGAACAGAGGTAGAACAGGCGCGGAGCTTGCAGGTCTCCGATTTCCCGAAGTCGGTGTCATTTGTATACCGTTGCCGCTTGAATCCCGCTGCGATGCGGCCCATGTTTAGCATCTTAGTGGAGATGGCTCGGCTGCCTTGATGGGGCCAAGTTATCTTGCCAGCAAAAAAGGAAAAGTTGATGCAAGACCCTCTCAGCACCTCCTATCCGGTTCTGCCGCTGCGCGACATCGTTGTGTTTCCGCACATGATCGTTCCGTTGTTTGTCGGTCGCGAGAAATCCGTCCGTGCGCTGGAAGAGGTGATGCAGGACGACAAACAGATTCTGTTGTCGAGCCAGATCGATCCGGCTCAGGACGATCCGGCACCCAGTGACATTTATAATACCGGCGTATTGGCCAATGTGCTCCAGCTGCTGAAGCTGCCCGATGGTACCGTGAAGGTGCTCGTCGAAGGCCGTACCCGTGTGCGCATCACCGAATTCCGCGATAACGAGAACTTCTTCGAAGCCTCCGCTGAGCCGATGGACGAAACCATGGGCGCCGAGGAAGAGCTTGATGCGCTCGTACGTTCGGTCGGCGAAGAGTTCGAACGTTATTCCAAGGTCAAAAAGAACATCCCCGAAGAGGCGATGGCCACCGTCAGCGAAACCGTCGAGCCTGCCAAACTGGCCGACCTCGTTGCGGGTCACCTCGGTGTGGACGTCCAGCAGAAGCAGGAGCTTCTCGAAACGCTCTCCGTCAGCGAGCGACTGGAAAAGGTCTATGGCCTGATGCAGGGCGAGATGTCGGTTCTTCAGGTCGAGAAAAAGATCAAGAGCCGCGTCAAAAACCAGATGGAGCGCACCCAGCGCGAATACTATCTGAACGAACAGATGAAGGCGATCCAGCGCGAGCTGAACGACGGCGACGAAGGTCAGAACGAAGTCGCCGAATTCGAAGAGCGTATCGCCAACACCAAGCTGTCCAAAGAGGCCAAGGAAAAGGTCGACGCGGAACTCAAGAAGCTCAAGTCGATGTCCCCGATGTCGGCCGAAGCGACTGTTGTCCGCAACTACCTCGATTGGGTTCTGTCGATCCCGTGGGGCAACAAATCCCGCGTGAAAAAGGACCTCGGTAATGCCGAGCGTATCCTCGACGCCGATCACTACGGTCTGGACAAGGTCAAGGAGCGCATCGTCGAGTATCTCGCCGTTCAGTCGCGCAGCGCAAAGCTGAAAGGCCCGATCCTCTGCCTCGTTGGTCCTCCGGGCGTTGGTAAAACCTCGCTGGGCAAGTCGGTCGCGAAAGCCACGGGTCGCGAATTCATCCGCATCTCGCTTGGCGGCGTGCGTGACGAATCCGAGATCCGCGGTCACCGCCGGACCTACATCGGCTCAATGCCGGGCAAGATCATTCAGGCGCTGAAGAAGGCGAAAACCACGAACCCGCTCATCCTGCTCGACGAGATCGACAAGATGGGTCAGGACTTCCGTGGCGATCCGGCTTCGGCAATGCTCGAAGTGCTCGATCCGGAACAGAACTCGACCTTCGTCGACCACTATCTCGAAGTGGAATACGACCTGTCGAACGTCATGTTCCTGACGACCTCGAACAGCTACAACATGCCTGGTCCGCTTCTCGACCGCATGGAGATCATTCCGCTGTCGGGTTACACCGAGGACGAAAAGCGCGAGATTGCACGTCAGCACCTTCTGCCCAAGCAGCTCAAGAACCACGGCCTCAAGGCCAAGGAATTCGAGATGTCGGACGAGGCGCTTTCGGAAGTCATCCGTACCTACACCCGCGAAGCCGGCGTGCGTAACCTCGAGCGCGAGCTCGCCAAAGTATCGCGTAAGGCCGTGACCAAGTTGGTGAAGAAGGAAACCGATCATGTCTCGGTGACGGACGAAAACCTCGACGATTACCTCGGCGTGCCGCGTTACCGTTATGGTCTGGCCGAAAAGGAAGATCAGGTCGGTGTCGTCACCGGTCTGGCCTACACCTCGGTCGGCGGCGAGCTTCTGAGCATCGAAGCCCTGCGTCTGCCGGGCAAGGGCCGCATGAAGACCACAGGTAAACTTGGCGACGTGATGAAAGAGTCCATC
This sequence comes from Marivivens aquimaris, assembly GCF_015220045.1. Lineage (NCBI taxonomy): Bacteria > Pseudomonadati > Pseudomonadota > Alphaproteobacteria > Rhodobacterales > Paracoccaceae > Marivivens > Marivivens aquimaris. Next base: position 812,242 of record NZ_JADBGB010000001.1, read on the forward strand.
GAGGCTGCATCGTCCTACGTCCGTTCGGTTTCGCCGCAGCTTGGTATCAAACCGCCGAAGTTCGACAAGTGGGACATCCACGTCCACGTGCCCGATGGTGCGACCCCGAAAGACGGCCCCTCGGCCGGTCTTGCAATGGTCACGGCAATCGTGTCGGTCCTGACGCAGATTCCGGTCCGAAAAGACATCGCGATGACGGGCGAGGTCACGCTGCGCGGTAATGCCTCGGCCATTGGCGGTCTGAAAGAAAAGCTGCTCGCGGCGCTTCGCGGCGGGATCAAGACGGTTCTTATTCCTGAAGAGAACGTCAAAGACCTGCCGGAGATTCCGGACAACGTGAAAGAAGGGCTGGAAATCATTCCGGTGTCTCACGTTTCGGAGGTGCTGAAGATCGCTCTGACGGCACAGCCCGAAGCGATCGATTGGGATGAGGAAGCCGAGGAGGCCGCAGCCGCGGCTCTCGCGGCAGAGAAATCCGGCTCATCCGCCATCGCACACTAAAAAGAAAGGCGCCTTCGGGCGCCTTTTTCTTTTTGACGGCAGGCACATAGCCTGCATATTTGGCTGGCGGAGCAGGGGTCCGCCAACACAACAGGGATAAAAATGTCCGAAGCTGACACTGAAACCGGTCCGGCCATCAACGAGCAAGACGGTCCGATCAAAAAGAACCGCATCGTCGATGACGCCGTGCAGAAATCCGGCCTCAAAAAGCGTGATGTGAAACTGTCGCTTGATGCGCTGCTCGAAGCGCTGGGCGCACACCTCGTCGAAGGACAGACGCTGAACCTGCCACCTTTGGGTAAGATCAAAGTTGCGAAGGTCGTCGACGGTCCGAATGGCGAAGTCGTGACACTCAAGCTCAGGAAATCGAAAGTAATTTCCGCTTTTGAGGGTGATGCGGACGCTGAGGGTATTGCGGACGGCGACGACTGAGGTTAGACGGGCGGCAACGGGTCGTTAGCTCAGTTGGTAGAGCGCTTCGTTTACACCGAAGATGTCGGGAGTTCGAGCCTCTCACGACCCACCATTCCCCAAAATCGATTGAAAACAGGGTGTTGGCAATTGCTGAACCTGCCTCCGATATACGTTCTTCGTCATGGTGAGACCGAATGGAACCGCGAAATGCGGATGCAGGGCGGTCTGGACTCGGCGCTGACCGAGGCGGGGCGAGCACAGGCCGTCAGCATGGCCGAATGGCTGAAGGGCAGGGTGGATGGATATGCCCTGTTCTCCAGTCCCCAAGGACGAGCTGTTGCGACGGCAGAGCCTATTTCGGAACTGACGGGGATCACGCTCCAGACCGACGACCGCCTGCGTGAAATCAACATGGGACTGTGGTCCGGCCTGAGCCGCGACGAGATCGACGCCCGTTGGCCCGCTACTGATCCGCTCGAGGACTTCGTTGATTTTTACGAACGCGCACCTGAGGGCGAAGGGTTTGCGGCGCTCTGGGACCGCACAGGGGAATTTCTGCGCGAACTCGCCAGTCCCGCAATCATTGTAACCCACGGATTTACTTCGCGTTTCCTGCGAATTCAGGCAGTCGGCTTGGGAATGGATCAGCTGCGCGAACTTGATGGCGGGCAAGGGTGCATCTTTGAAATCCGCGACGGAAAACATACCAAGATTTTTCCGTAACTTTTTTGCAAAATCGCTCTTGCTCCCCCCGAAAAGTGACGGTAATAACCGCGCCAACGGGTCGTTAGCTCAGTTGGTAGAGCGCTTCGTTTACACCGAAGATGTCGGGAGTTCGAGCCTCTCACGACCCACCATTCTCCTAAAATATCAGCACGTTACCTCAGTCAGACTGATGTCTGTTTTGTATCGGTGTGCCCAAAGAAAAAGCCGCGACATCTCTGTCGCGGCTTTTCTGTTTTAGATCTCGGCCTTGCCGTCGAGGTAGACGAAACCGAAGGGTGGCAGATCCACTACGCAGTCGTCGCTCTTGCCTGACTTGCCGGGGACGGGACCTTCGACCGCGCCCACCATCGGACCGACTGGGCGAAGTTCTTTTTTCAGAACAACGCGCTGCGGCTCGTTCGACAGGTTGAAGATGCCGGTGATTGCCGAGTCCTCTTCCGCACGGATCACGCCGAGCAGCGGCTCGGGCAGGTCGAGGAATTCGGTCTTGCCATAGCGCAGTTCGTGGCGCGATTTGCGGAACGCGAGTGTGCGGCGGTAGGCGTTGAGGATGCTGTTTGTGTCATCCTCTTGCGTGTCCACGGCGCGCGCCAGTTGCGGTGCTTTGACCGGTAGCCACGGCTTGTCCGACGTCGAGAACCCGCCCTGCGGCGCATCCTTTTCCCAGACCATCGGGGTACGGCAACCATCGCGGCCTTTGTACTCGGGCCAGAACTGGGCGTTCGCTGTGTCCTGAAGTTCTTCCCACAGGATGTCAGTCTGCGTCTGGCCGATTTCCTCGCCCTGATAGATGTTCAGGGTGCCGGGGAAGCTGCACAGCATCGCGATCGACTGGCGGGCAACGGCGGCTGGATCGGCACCCTTCGGCGTCCAGCGGCTGACGTGGCGGGCGACATCGTGGTTCGAAAACGACCAGCAGGGCCAACCATCAGGAGCGGTCTCTTGGAAGACCTCGATGGTGTGGCGGAAGTGCTCTGCGGTGTGCTCGGGGCTCAACATCGCGAAGGAATACGCCATGTGCAGCTTGTCGCCGCCCGAGGTGTATTCGCCCATGATGCGAACCTGTTTGTCTCCCATTTCGCCGCATTCGCCGACCATCATGCGGTCGGGATATTGGTCGGTCAGGTCCCGCAGGCGCTTGAGCACTTCGAGGTTTTCGGGGCGGGATTTGGAGAATTCTTGATCCTGCGCCTCGTAAGGATTGTTCGGGAACACCTCCCAATCCGAGGGCGGGTTGTCGGTCAGATTGGCGTCGTGGACGTAGAAGTTGACCGTATCCAGGCGGAAACCGTCGACGCCGCGCTCCAGCCAGAACTTCATCGCGTCGAGCAGGGCATCGACAACCGCCGGATTGTGGAAGTTGAGGTCCGGCTGCTCGGTCAGGAAGTTGTGCAGGTAGTACTGGTGACGACGCGTGTCGAACTGCCAGCCCGAGCCGCCAAAGATGGACAGCCAGTTGTTCGGCGGCGTGCCGTCCTTTTTCGGGTCGGCCCAGACATACCAATCGGCCTTGTCGTTGGTGCGATTCTGACGGCTTTCCTGAAACCACGGGTGCTGGTCCGAGGTGTGCGACAGCACTTGGTCGATGATGACCTTGAGGCCCAGATCGTGCGCCTTTTCGACCAGCGCATCGAAGTCGTTGATGTCACCGAAAAGCGGGCTCACGCCTTTGTAGTCCGACACGTCGTAGCCCATGTCGAGGTCGGGCGAGGTGAAAAACGGCGACAGCCAGATCGCGTCGACGCCAAGGCTGGCGACGTGATCGAGGCGTCGGATGATGCCCTTCAGGTCACCGATACCGTCGCCGGAATCGTCCTGAAAGGATCGCGGATAAATTTGATAGATTACAGCATCGCGCCACCATTCGCGCATGATGCCCCCCTGAGTTTTCGTTTACAATCACGCCACCATAGCGGTGCGGTCCCATATGGCAAACGCCGTCAATGCGAATGCTGTCATGCGCTAACGGCAATCCGGCGAATCCGGCGGGGCGCTGCGGATTCGTCGACAGCTGTCCGAAGCCCCTTATTGCTTTGAATGCGTAGTCAAAATGGACGGTTTCTCAGATCGCGAGAACAAAATTTCCGCAGATGTCACATCGGATCCTGGCCGCAAATTAATTTTGTAAGCACGCCTTTTCTGCCTGAAAAACCAGCGAACATACGAGAATATCGTGGTTTTTTCCGCGACTCATCTGACGGGCAATCAAATGAAGATTCGTCGCAGCCTTTAATTTTCTGTCACACAAATCGGGTTTTGACGGCTCCAGACGGCGCGATGGGACGCGCTGGCGACCAACGGAGTTATCCATGAAAACCACCCTTTCCATTTCGGCACTCGCCGTATTCGCTTCGGGCGCTGTATTTGCCCAAGACATTGCTCAGGCCGACAACGATTGGTTTGTCGCCGGTCAGACCACCATTCAGGAAATCATCGACCGTCAGGCAAACACCAACCAGGCCAAGAACGTGATCCTGCTGGTTGCTGACGGCAACGGCGTCGGCACCAACTACGCCATCCGCCTGTTCGCAGGTCAGCAGGAAGGTCAGCTCGGTGAAGAGCACGTCCTGCCGTATGAAACCAGCGAGTACCACTCGGCTCTGGTCAAGACCTACAACATCAACGCCCAGACTCCGGACTCGGCTCCGACCGCTGGCGCGATGAACACCGGTGTGAAGCAGCGCTTCAACCTCATCAACCTCGGCGGCGACGCGATCCACGACGATTGCTCGACCGTTGCAGGCAACGAACTGACCACCTTCGCTGAAATCGTCACTGACATGGACAAGTCGGTCGGCGTGATCTCGACCGCTCGTCTGACCCACGCGACCCCGGCTGGCGTCTACGCCAAGACCGCGAACCGCAACTGGGAAGACAGCGTTCCGGAGGGTTGCACCGCTCAGGTCGACATCGCTTCGCAGCTCGTCAACGCCATGGAAGCCGGCATCGTCGACTTCGCCATGGGCGGCGGCGGCCGTTACTTCATGCCGGAAGGTGCTTCGAACGGCACCATTTCGGGTCGCCGCGCCGATGGCGTTGACCTCGTTGCCAAGGCAACCGACATGGGCGTTCAGTTCGCTTCGGACACCGCTTCGTTCGACGCGCTGACCATGGACGCTCCGGTTCTGGCGCTGTTCAATGACAGCCACATGGAATACGAAGCCGACCGCGCTGATGACGACGAGCCGTCGCTCGCCGACATGACTGCCAAGGCGATCGAGTTCCTGTCGCAGAACGAGAACGGCTACTACCTCGAAATCGAGGCTGGCCGCGTCGACCACGCCAACCACGACGGTAACGCTTACCGCACCCTCGCTGACGGTGTTGCGTTCGCTGAAGCCGTTGCCAAGGCTGACGAGCTGACCAACGACGAAGACACCCTGATCATCGTCACCGCCGACCACGAGCACGCCATCGCCTTCAACGGCTACTGCGGTCGCGGTTCGGACATCACCGGCCTTTGCTACGGTGTGTCGAAAGAGGGCGAAATGCACTCGGACGAGCCGAACCTCGCTGCCGACGGCAAGCCCTACACCGTCATCGGCTACCTGAACGGCGCTGGCTCGGTTCTGACCGAACAGGAAGACGGCACCTACGCTGGCTCGCGCCCCGACCTGACCCAGGAAGACGCGACCGACATGGACTACATGCAGCAGTCGCTGATCCCGATGTCGTCGGAAACCCACTCGGGTGAGGACGTTGCAGTCTACGCTAAAGGCCCGTGGGCTCACCTGTTCGACGGCACCATCGAACAGAACGTCATCTTCCACGTAATGAACCACGCTGTGAACGCCGAGTAATCCGCGCGTTGCACCATCATCGAGGGCTCCGTTCCGGCGGGGCCCTTCACCCGTTTTAAGGACCTAGCGAGGACCACTCATGCAAACTCGCCGCAAATTCATTCTCTCCGCCGTCGCTGCGCCACTTTTCGCCCGAGCTGCCGTTGCTGACGATGCGATCAAGCTTCGCGATCTGTACGAACGCCGTGGCACCGGCCTGTCGGAGCTGGCCACCGATCTGGTCGGCCAGCGTATCGACGTCGCGGGCTTCATGGCCCCGCCGCTGAAGGCCGAGAGCAATTTCTTCGTGCTCACCAAAATGCCGATGTCCGTCTGCCCGTTCTGCGAAACCGATGCTGAATGGCCGAACGACATCCTCGCCGTTTACACCCAGCGCATCGTCGACGTGACGCCGTTCAACGTCGGCATCACCGTATCGGGCGTGCTGGAGGTCGGCAGCTACCGCGACCCCGAGACCGGCTTTGTCAGCCTCGTCCGCCTCATGGACGCGCGGGTCGGCTGATGGGTTTGGACCTGACTATTCGTGACCTCAAGGTAACGTCACAGCGGGGGCGGGATATCCTGAGCGTTCCCCAGCTGGACGTTGCCGCCGGATCGCTCGTCGGCATCGCGGGCCCGTCCGGTGCGGGGAAATCCACGCTGCTCTACGCGCTGGCAGGGATGCTGGAGGCGGAAGGGCGCATTGTCTGGAATGACACCAACCTGCTGACCTTGCGCGAAGAACAACGCACTGCATTCAGAGCGTCGAATATCGGTATGATATTCCAAGATTTTCTTCTGTTCGAGGAGCTGAGTGCGGCGGCCAATGCCTCCCTGACCTCGCTCTATCGTCCGCGTGCTCAGCGTGCCGGTATCCGTGAGCGTGCTGCCGAACACCTTGCCTCGCTCGGCCTAAGAGAGCCTGAGCGGTCGGTTGCCAGCTACTCCGGCGGGGAGCGCCAGCGCGTTGCCATTGCGCGTGCCTTGTCGGCGAATGCACCGGTTCTTCTGGCTGACGAGCCAACCGCGAGCCTCGACCGCGCTGCGGCTGACAAGCTGATTGCAGACCTCGTTGCGCTGGCGCGAAGCTCGGGTACGACCCTGATTGCTGTCAGCCACGACCAGCGTCTGATCGACCGCATGGACCGCGTTCTGACTGTCAGTGACGGTAAGATCTCAGAGCAGCGAGGGCATGCGGCATGATTGACCTTTGGTACGATCTGCCTGTCGCTGCGCAGGATCTTTTGACGGTTGTTGGGCTGCTTCTGCCAGCGGTCATCGTCGGTATTGTCGTCCTGCGCGGACACACTCCTTGGCCGCTGGTAAAGGCGATCATCTGGCGCTTCCGCGTGCCATCGGTGATGTTCATCCTGCTGATCGCGGTGTCGGTCGGGCTAGGTGTCGGGCTGCTCGCGCAGGAGCGCGGCCTTCGCAAAGGAACCGCGCAGGCGGCGGACAAGTTTGACCTGATCGTCTCGGCTCCCGGAAGTGAGCTCACAGTGATGCTGGCCGCCGTGTTCCTCCAGCCGTTGGACATGGGGTTGGTCGACGGTGCGACATACAACGAGATAGCCAACACCGAGAATGTCGCCATCGCCGCGCCGCTCGCGTTCGGAGACAGCTTTGGCGGCGCGCCAGTGATCGGCTCGACAGCGGAGTTCGTGGAGTATCTGACCGATGGAACCGTTGAGGGCGCGATGTTTGGCGATCACGAAGAGGCAGTTGTCGGCGCGCTCGTCCCGCTAGAGATCGGCGCGGAGTTCACCCCAGCGCACGGCATGACCCACATCGACGATGGTGATGCCGAAGAGCACGGCGTCGCATTCCACGTCACCGGCCGCATGGCGCCGACAGGCACCCCGTGGGACCGCGCGATCATCGTGCCGGTCGAAGCGGTGTGGGAGGTTCACGGCCTCGCCAACGGTCACGCGCCGGAAGCGGGCGACGTGATCGGCGGTCCGTTCGATGCGGAATACTTCCCAGGCACGCCAGCGGTTGTCGTCCACGCGGAGGCGCTCTGGGCCAACTACGCGCTGCGCTCGACCTTCACGCGGGACCGCGAAACGCTGGCGTTCTTTCCGGGGGCGGTGCTGGCAGGCTTGTACAACGTGATGGGCGACGTGCGGCAGGCGATGTCGGTAATGGCGCTGGTCACGCAGGTGCTGGTCGCGGTCAGCGTGATGCTGGGTCTGTTCATCCTGTCCCGCCTGTTCCGCCGTCAGGTGGCGTTGCTCCGCGCGCTCGGCGCACCGTCGCGGTTCGTGTTTGCGATGATGTGGGCGTTCAGCGCGGTCCTCTTGGTATCCGGAGCGATCGCTGGCGTGCTGGTCGGGGTCGGGGCGGCGATGGTGCTGTCGCAGATCGTGACCGCGCAGACCAATATTTTGGTGACGGCACCGCTCGGCTGGCAGGAAATCAAATTCGTAGCGGGGTTCGTGTCGGTGACGCTATTGATCTCGCTGCTGCCAGCGGCGGTGGTGCTGCGGCAGCCGGTGGTGGAGGGGCTGAGGGCGTAGGAGGGGCGCTGACCCTCTGCCTGCGGCATTCACCCCGAGATATTTCTTGCACAAAGGCAAAAGAAGAGGGCGCTAGAGGCGCCCTTATTCCTGTGTGCACTCTGCTTTGACGCAGGCGGTTTCTATGGTGCCGAGAAGCACATCCGGCATGACCGGTTTGGGACAGTGGAGCGCTTTGGGGAAACGGTCGGCGACGTTGTCTTCGACGATGTGGCCACTGTGGAAGATCAGCGGGACGCCGTTTTCCTTCAAACGCTCGGCGGCAGGGAACACCTCGCCGTCGCGCAGGCGCACGTCGAGAAGGGCGACATCAGGATTGATGTTGTTGATCGCGTCCAGTGCATCGGTCACACATGCATAGGGGCCAGCGATTTCGTAGCCGGCGTCCTCGAGCATCATCTGGATATCCATCGCCACGATAGGCTCGTCCTCGCAGAGAAGAACGAGGGGACGTGACCGGGCACTACTTGGATTTGTTTTCATAAATCAATTGCGTCCTGCGCTCTGACTCCGATCTTTCGATGAAGATGCGTCCGTTTAACTGCGAGGCGGACAGTTGCATCATCGTCGAGCCGAAGCCGTTAGACTCGTTATCATTAAAAGTCACAGGATCGTTATAAAGTTCCGTCCAATTAAGAAGAATCTCATGTTCGTCATGTTTTTCCCAATTGATGCGTAGCTTACCGTCAATCGGACCCAGAACACCATATTTTGCAGTGTTCGTCGCCAGTTCGTGGAAGATCAGCGACAGGGTCGTGAGGGTTTCCGGCGTAAGGTGAACTTCTGGTCCGGAAATCTCGATACCTGCGGACTGACCCCTGTAGGGCTGGACCGCGCCATCGACGACTTCTTCGAGCGAGAAATACGTGCCGCTGGGCGCTTGATGCGTCATGTTATGCGAGCGGGCGAGTGCGCCGATGCGAGCGGTGACACCCTCGACGAGCGCAGGGACGGATTTGGCCGAATGACCCGCGATCCGCACCATGCCCGAGATGATCGAGAAGAGGTTCTTCACGCGGTGGTTCATCTCGTGAAGCATGATCTCGCGGACGCGCTTGGCTTCTTCTTCCTCGGTGACGTCGAACAGAACGCCGAGCGTGCGCTGGCCCTGTGCGCGGCCGATGCGGCGACCGACGAACTGGATGCATTTATCATGCTGGTCGAGAGACGGGAGTTCGATGAGCACGTTGAAGGGCGCACTGATCTCGCTGATGCGCATGGTGCGCTCTGTCTCGTCGCGGATTTTTTCGGGCAGGCTCGCGATGAAGTCGCTGAACTTGAGGCTGTTGGTTTCGAGACCCAGAAGTTCCGCGCCTTTGTCGTCGAACTTGATCGTTCGACCGTCGCGGGACAGCTCCCACACGCCTAGTCCGGTCACGTCGAGCGCGATGCGGAGGCGTTCGCCTTCGGACTTCAGCTTATCTTCGAGCAGCAGCGCTTCGGTCAGTTCGCTGAACACGAGCGTTACGCCGTCGATTTCGTCGTCGCGGTCGCGGTAGGGCGTGACGATCAGTGACCATGTGCGGTGCGCATCATGATCGGACACGCGCAGGTATTGTTCTTCGCCATTGTGCATGACCTGATCGATGGCGGTCAGCACTTCATCGGCTTCGGCAAGGCGACAGGTTACTTCCGACAGCGGACGGCCGCGGTCGCCTGCGCGTAGTGGGTAGAGCGTCAGGATGGATTCAGTGAAGTTCCGCACCACGCCTTTGGCGTCGAGCACCACGAGGGGCAGGGCGGTCGAGCTGAAGAAGTTGGACAGGTCGGTGTTAGCCACGGACAGCTCGTCCACCTTGACCTTAAGTTCGTCGTTGACGGTCGCAAGTTCCTCGTTCGTCGATTGAAGCTCTTCGTTCATCGACATCATTTCTTCGTTCGAACTTTTTAGCTCCTCGTTCGCAGTCTCCAGCTCTTCGACGGTCGTGTGAAGGCGGGCGCGGGTGGAGCGAAGTTCGTTTTCGAGACTCTGGACGTGGCTGTCGGTGGCCTCGACGTCATCAAGCTCGTCTTCGTCCATCGGGGCGAACGGACCGCGTTCGCGGAAGACGAGAAGGATCGTGCCGTCGCGCATCGGATCGCCGATGAGGTCGAACGGCTGTGCGCCAAATTCGGAATGGGCGATCAGGTCACGGCTGATCGTGCGTTTGCTTGACGATGTGACCTGACGGATGACCGAGGAAATCGCTTCGCGAACGCCAGCCACGGCAAGCGACGACGCATATTGCGTGTGCATTGCGCCAACGGTGCTAGTCGACAGATAGCGGCCCAAGCGACCAGTCGAACCAAGCAACTCGCCCTCGCGCGAGACATGCAGTGTCGCGGGGCCGTAGTGGGTGAGAATGCGGTCGCGCAGTTCTTTGTCCGACCAATCCACGCGGGTCGACTCGCTGTCCTTTTCGCTCGAGATGCGGCGGCGTGTGGTGACTTGGCGTGACTGATTGCGCAGGTGTACGGGGTATTCCGGACGGCCTTCGTTCCGTTCGAAGATACGGGCCTGCGCGTCCACGGGATGGAACATGTGGTCGTGACGGCCGAGCGTTTCCGACGGTCCGAGGAATAGCGTCGCACCTGGGCGCAGCGCGTAATGAAAAATCGGCATTACAGCCGCTTGCAGCGCGTCGCCGAAGTAAATCAGCAGGTTACGGCAGGACAGCAGGTCGATGTTGGAAAACGGCGGATCGCGTACGACGCTGTGGACCGAGAACCGGATCATATCGCGGATGCGGCTGTTGATCTGGAACTTGCCCTCGCGGGGCAGGGTATAGAGCTCGCGCATTTCCTCAGGAATGTCGATCAACGCGGCAGCAGGGTACATGCCGTCGCGAGCGATACGGAGCATCTGCTCGTCGATGTCGGTGGCAAAGACCTGAATGTTGATGCTGCGGCGCTGGAGGCGAACCTCTTCGGCAAAGAGCATCGCGATGGAATAGGCTTCTTCGCCGCTCGAACAGCCGGGCACCCACACGCGGATTTCTTCGTCCTGCGCATCACGGACGAGGGGCTTGATCACCTCGTTGCGCAGTACCTCAAAATGCGAGGTGTCGCGGAAGAAGCGGGTGACGTTGATTAGCAACTCGCGGAACAGGATCTCGCACTCTTCGGGAGTCGAGCGGATGTAGGCGAGGTATTCGCGCGCGTCGTCAAGGTCGAGCACCTGAATGCGGCGTTGCACGCGGCGCGACAGGGTCGAGGTTTTGTAGCCCGCAAAGTCGTGACCTGCGGTGGTGCGAACGACCGAACAGATGTCCTCAAGTGTGTCGTTGACCGTTTCCGCCAGCGCGTTCTGGGCATCGGTCAGCGCAGCTTTGGTAAAGAACTGCTGCACGCTGTCGATGATCTCGGACGGCACATTGATAAAGTCGACGAGGCCGGTATTGATCGCCGAGGTCGGCATCCCGTCGTATTTCGCCGTGCGGGGCTCCTGCACAACGCACAGACCGCCGAGTTCCTTGATTGCACGAAGACCCGCGCTGCCGTCGGCGCCTGTGCCGGACAGGATCACGCAGGCGGCATTCTTGCCCTGATCCTGAGCGAGGCTTTCGAAGAAATCGTCGATCGGACGGCGCAGCCCGCGGGGCTGGCTGAAATCGGTGAGGCGAAGGGTGCCGCTGTTGATCGACAGACCATGTCCGGGCGGAATGATGTGAACGCAGCCCGCACGGACTTTCTCACCGTCCTCGGCCTGACTGACCTCAAGAACGGTGTGGCGGTCGAGCAGCTCGGCCAGCAGGCTTTCATGGTTCGGGTCGAGGTGCTGGATGACCACAAAGGCCAGTTTGCAGTCCTCACCGGCGGTCGAGAGCATATCGCGCAGCGCTTCGAGCCCACCCGCGGAGGCTCCGATCCCGACAACGAAAAGCGGGGTACCGGCTTCGTCAGTCATTTTATTCATTCAGGGACATCCGTGCGAGCATAGCGATGGAATCTGCGATGGTTTGTGCACTGCCGCGCATAGCGAGGCCAAACTCGACGCTCATGGCATTCACTTCGGCCAATTCGGCGTTCAGCTTCTTGTCATGCGCGGGCATGCGCGAGCGTTTTTCCGTGCTCGTCATGTCGAACTGCGAGGCCAGAATGAAACGGGTTTTTCCTTTGCGGTCACGCAGACGTGTCATCAGAACGAAGTTCAGAAACGTCGTCCCATCCTTGCGGTAGTTCAGAATCGGGAAACGCCCGCTGTCGATATCAGGGTCCATAACAAAATCATGGAGAGCCTTCTTGTGCGCGGGGTCGGAGTCTTCGCCTTGAAGGAAGCGGCAGTTCTGCCCGATAACGTCCTCGGGCTTGTAGCCGGTCAGATCACAAAATGCCTTGTTCACATAACTCAACGGTACGTCGCCGTCATCCGTCGAGAGTGCGAGCGCAACGTTTGAGCGGCTCATATAGGCCGTCAGTTTTTCGGGCAAATTTGTGTGGGACATCAACCAGGCAGTTAAGGAATTGAACTATCCTTAACACTAATGGGTAGTCGGGCTGTGCTTCAAGCACCGAATGCGCGCGTATACGAACCCGAGATGAAGTTTTTTCGAACCTTCATTCCCCTACATTGCGGTGTCTGCGACTAAAGTAGTGGGGCGCTGCCCCTCTTGGCCTGCGGCCAATTCACCCCGGGATATTTGGGGCACAAAGGCAAAGAGAAAGGGCGGCCACTCGGGCCGCCCTTTGCGTTGTTAGCCGATGATGGCGTTGAGCGTGGCGCTCGGGCGCATCACTGCTGCTGTCTTGGCCGCGTCGAGCAGGTAGTAGCCACCCAGATCGGCGGGGCTGCCTTCGCCAGCGTGCAGTTCGGCGAGGATGGTTTCCTCTTTGCCTGCAAGCTCTTCCGCGATCGGCTTGAAGTGGGCTGCAAGGTCAGCGTCGTCCGACTGCGCGGCCAGTGCTTCGGCCCAGTAGCGGGCGAACCAGTAGTGCGAGGTGCGGTTGTCGTTCTGACCGACGCGGCCTTCGGGGCTCTTACCGCCCATCAGGACTTTCTGGATCGACTCGCCGACAGCAGCGCCGAGGACGGCGGCTTTCTTGTCGTCGCGGGCCGCTGCGAGGAAGTCGAACGATTCGCCCAGTGCGCAGAATTCGCCCAGCGAGTCCCAGCGCAGGTGGTTTTCTTCGAGAACCTGCTGGACGTGCTTCGGAGCGGTGCCGCCAGCGCCAGTTTCAAAGAGGCCGCCGCCCTGCATCAGCGATACGATCGACAGCATCTTGGCCGAGGTGCCCAGTTCGAGGATCGGGAACAGGTCGGTCAGGTAGTCGCGGAGTACGTTACCGGTGATGGTGACGACGTCCTTGCCTGCGGTCATGTGTTCCAGCGTCCAGCGGGTGGCTTCGCGCGGGGCCATGATCGGGATATCGATGCCGGCTTCTTTGAGAGCGGGTTCGACGTACTTGATCAGTTCGGCATCGTGGGCGCGGTTCGCGTCGAGCCAGAAGGCACCGAGGCCGGTGGCCTTGACGCGGCGGACAGCGAGTTTGATCCAGTCTTCGATCGGAGCCTGCTTCACAGTCGCCGAGCGCCAGATGTCGCCCTTTTCGACGGTGTGCTCGTGCAGCACGTCGCTGTTGTCCAGAACGATGCGCACGGTGCCGTCTGCCTTCATTTCGAAGGTGGTCGGGTGCGAGCCGTACTCTTCGGCCTTCTGGGCCATCAGACCGACGTTCGAGACAGCACCGCAGGAGGTGACGTCCAGTTTGCCGTTTTCTTTGAAGTAGTTGATGGTCTCGTCGTAGACGCCAGCGTAGCTGTTGTCGGGGATGCAGCACTTGGTCGGCGCGGCCTTGCCGTCCGGACCCCAGCCGATACCACCAGCGCGGATCACTGCGGGCATCGAGGCGTCGATGATCACGTCGGACGAGACGTGCAGGTTGGTGATGCCTTTGTCGGAGTTCACCATGTACATGTCCGGCTGGGCTTCCATGGCAGCCTTGTAGTCGGCTTCCAGTTCGGCGTTGCCAGCGATTTTTGCTTCGAGATCGCCGAGACCCTGGTTCGGGTTGAAGCCGAGTTCCGCAAGCTTGTCGCCGTGCTTGGCGATGAAGTCTTCGAGGTAGACCGACACGAAGTGACCGAAGATGATCGGGTCGGAGACCTTCATCATGGTGGCCTTCAGGTGGACCGAGAACAGAACGCCCGGCTCCATCGACGCGATTTCCTGTTTGATGAACGCGCGGAGGGCTTTGGCCGACAGGTAGGTCGCATCGACGATCTCGCCTTCGATGTACTTCAGGCCGTCCTTCAGAACGGTTTCGGTGCCGTCAGCGGCGGTGTGGACGATCTTGGCGCCGCCAGCTTGCGCTGCGGTGATGGTTGCCGACTTTTCATTGTGGAAGAAGTCGTTACCTTCCATCGACGCGACTGTGGTTTTGCAATCGGCGGTCCACTCACCCATGCGGTGCGGGTTTGCCTTTGCGTATTCCTTCACCGCCTTGGCCGAACGACGGTCCGAGTTGCCTTCGCGCAGCACGGGGTTCACGGCCGAGCCCTTGACGGCGTCGTAGCGGGCCTGGATCGACTTTTCTTCGTCGGTCTTCGGCTCGTAGGGGTAGTCCGGAACGGCATAGCCCTTGGACTGGAGTTCCTTGATCGCTGCGGTCAGCTGCGGCATCGAGGCCGAGATGTTCGGCAGCTTGATGACGTTGGCTTCCGGCGTCTTCACGATCTGGCCCAGAGCGGCGAGGTCGTCCGAAATGCGCTGCTCTTCGGTCAGGCACTCGGGGAAGACGGCGAGGATGCGGCCTGCAACCGAGATGTTGCGCTGTGCAACGTCGATGCCGGCAGCGCCTGCAAAAGAGCGCACGATCGGCAGCAGCGATGCGCTGGCCAGTTCGGGGGCTTCGTCAACAATGGTATAAATAATATCGGGGGTCTTATCGGCCATGGGTCGCTTCTCCGCGGTTTGCTGGTGCGATGGGTCGATGCAGGATCGCTCCTGCGGTCGGTGCTGGCTTACAGGAGAGGCACCGAGGCGTCAATGTGTGCCATGGTATACCGAACCGATTGGCGGGGTGTCGCGGTGTCGCAGTCAGCGGCGGGCGTTGCCGCGTGAGCCTTCGATATGGAGCTGTGTGCCGACCCGCATGGACGCGCGGAGGCGGCGGGACAGTTGGTCGATCGCCATTGTCAGCAGGAATGACACTGCTAGCAGGGCAACCACGCGGTCGAGGCGGAGTTCCTGCACGTTCTTCTGGATGTAGAAGCCAAGCGTGCCGATGCCGAGGATGCCCATGATCGCGCTTTCGCGGACGATGATTTCCCAGCGATAAAGGCAAAGCGCCCAGAAATTCGCGCTGAGGCGGGGGACAAGTTCCCACCCCCACAGCGTCAAGCCGGTTGGCGCATCGGGTCGCAGCGCGAGCGATGTGGCCTGCCGCCCGAGCAGGTGCGCGATGATCGCCCCGTTGTGCAATGCGAGCGCGAGGATCGCGGGAAGCATGGAGGGACCGAAGAACTGGAGCAGAACGAACGCCAGCATGTACTCCGGCAGCGACCGGCAAAGCACGAGGCCGAGGTGCCCTATCATCGCGCCGAAACGCCCTGCAACACGGGGCACGATGGCGGGGAAGGCGAAGAAGGCGATCAAGGCGGCTCCGGTCAGAGCGATTTGCGACAGGACGACGGTGTCGACGACGCCTGGCCATGCTTGGTTGACGAATACCTTTTCGAGCCAGCCGCTCCATTCCGCGCCGGTGCGGATCGGGGCAGGAATGATGTCGTGCAGGAAGCGCGCGAACATGCCGCTGCCCATGGGCGGCGTTTTCTGGGCGACCAGAACGGCGAGCGACGCCAGTAGGTATATCGGCGCGAGGCGCCACTTCATCCAGCGGCGTACGGGGATGATCAGCAGCAGAAAAATCGCGAGGACCGCGAAAGCCTGATCGTAGTGCGCCTGTTTGAAATATGTTTCGAGCAGATAGCCGAGCGTCGGCAGACCGATGAAGCCTAGCACCGCCGATGACCTGATCCCGCACTCGAGGCGGTAGAGCGTGTAATTCCGCATCGGGACCACGCATTGCGGCAGGCGCGCCCAGAGGAGCCGCGTGATCTGGCCGACTTTGCGGGGCAGGGCAGCTTCGGGCGCGCGGCTTGCCTCGTCGAGGTATTCGGAGAACACCTTGGCGAAGATGCCGGTGTAGGGAATGCCGATTGCCAATACGCCCGTGGTCGGACTGAGGCCCGTGATGTTCAGCAGGAGAAGAGCCCAGAACAGCTCGTGGATCGCGCGGATCGCGATGCAGAACGTTCGGACGGTGCGGATGTGATAAAGCGGCGCGAGTAGCAGTCCGAAGCCCGCGCCAAAGAACACTCCGCAGACCGCGAAGGCCGCTGTCAGCATCGTGCCGTTAAAAAGCTCGGGCCATATCGAGAAATCGGGGTGGAGCAGGCCATCTGCCATGCGTGCCAGCAAAACTGACGGATCGGTGTGGCGGCCCGTCAGGTCGGCAAAACCGAGGGCAACAATTGCCGCCGCGATGAACCCCAGCAGAACTACCCTGCGCGAGCTGATCATGCGTAGAGCGCGGCGATGTCCGCGTCGCTGGCCTCGGTCGGCGGGCAATCCAAGACGATGCGCCCGCCCGCGATGCCGATGATACGCGTGGCCCAGCCTTTGGCCATCTCGACATCATGCATGGCGATGACCGAGGTCGCGAAGGTTTCGTCGAGCCGCGCCAGCAGCTCCGCCCCTTGTGTGACATCGACGGCTGATACAGGCTCATCCGCCAGCACTACATCACCGCCCCGCAGCAGCGCACGCGATAGGGCGACCCGCTGCTTCTGTCCGCCCGACAGGTTCATCACCGGCCGGCGGCCAAGCCCGCTGAGGCCCGTGGCGTCCAGAACGGTATCCACAGCGGCCCGTTCGGCCTTACTCGGCCAGATCAGAGTGCGCAGATTTCGCGCCGTTCCGTGGTTATCCAGCCGCCCCATCCAGACGTTGTGAAACGCCGAAAGTTGCCCGACGAGGCCGGTGTCTTGGGGTACGTAGGCGATACGCCCCAAAAGGCGGCTATATATAGTAGTGAGCAAAGTGCTCTTCCCCGCGCCACTTTTTCCCAGCAGCGCGAGGCGTTCTCCGGTGGCGACGGATAGCGAAACGCCGGCCAGAACGGTCTTGCCGTCCCAGCCGAGGTCTTCGTTTTCCAGTGTCGCCAGAACCTGCGTCATTCGATGATGTCGAGTTCGCGCGCCGTGTCTTCGATCGGTGCGTACATCTCGTTGTCAGCCGCGATGAAGGCTGAACGCGGGAAGGAGGCAAGCAGCGCCTCGTCGGTCATGCCGATCAGGGCCTCTTGCACCTTGGCCGTGAAGCCTTCGCCGAAGCGGTCATCGACGTCGCCGCGGATGGTCCAGTTGTAGTCGGGGTAGGGCGGGGTCTTCCAGATGACTTTGGCGGTCTCGACTTCGGCCAGCGCATCCGCTTCGGCCTGATCGTAGACAGTGTAGTTCAGCGCGCCGGTTTCATAAGCGCCCGACGCAACAAGGCGCAGGGTCTGACCGTGGTCGCCCGAGAAGCCGATGTCCGAGAACAGATCCTCGGGGGCCTCACCGGTTTCCTGACGGATATAGAACTCCGGCATCAGGCGGCCCGAGGTCGAGGTCTGCGCGCCGAATGTGAACGAGAGGCCGGCCATATCGGGGAACTCTTCCGACTCGGTCAGACCGGTGGAAGTGTTGGCAATGAAATACGACACAAAGGTCTCGTCTTCCGCGCCTTGGGCAATCGCCTGGCTGCCCGGAACGGCGATGCGTGCCTGAACGCCCGACAGACCGCCGAACCAGCCGAGCTGGATCTGGTTATTGCGGAACGCAGTCACGGCGGCGGCATAGTCC